>DATGFU010000522.1:0-3905 GCA_035308865.1 Allostellaceae bacterium
GCAGGCACGCAGCAACCGCTCTGCAATTGAGGCCACGGCCTCCAGGAGGTGCTCGCAGTTATCGAGGACAAGCATCAGCTCCTTGTCCCGCAGGAAGCCGCATACGAGGTCGGCGGCCGCGCCGGACGAAGACGGCGGAAGGCCGAAAATCCCGGCAATCGTTTCTGGCACGAGGCGCGGATCGCGCAACGGCGCGAGCTCCACGAGCCACGCGCCATCCGTGAACCGGTCGGACATCTGCGTCGCCAGCTCAAGCGCCAGCCGTGTCTTGCCGACGCCACCCGTGCCGACAAGCGTAACCAGACGGTTCCGCGTCAACATGCCGTCGAGCTCAAGGAGCTCAGCCTCGCGGCCGAGGCAATCATCAAGTTGAGTGGGTAGATTGCTGAGCCGTGCGCGAGACGGCTCGGCGGCGACGGATTGCTTCTCGTCGGCCGACCCGCGAGGCGGCTCGTGCACCAGCCTTCTGACAGCCTCCGTGAGGCGCGGCAAATGGGATTCCAGTGGCGGCGGGAACGCGTCCAGGCGCTGCACTGCATTGATGAAATATTCGATGGCGCGGCTGGGTTTTGCGTCCTCAATTTGAAAGGGGATGAGCGGCCTGCCGCGACTGACGGCGAGTTCGACCTCTCGGCGAACCTGCGGCGATGCGCCGGAATAGGCCGATAGGACCAAAACCATCGCCGCGGCACCATCGATCGCGCCGACGATCGACTCGCCCCAATCTTCGCCCGGCGCGATGTCGCGAGGCGCAATCCAGCAGTCGAGTCCCGCCGCTTCAATTGCCCGGCACACGGCTTGGGCCGCATCCCGGTCCTTGTGCGAGTGGCTGATGAAGATGGGACGGGGCATCGGCCTCAATTCTCGCGCTTCCGCCACGCCAAGTTATCAGGGCCCGGCGGCATCGCCGGCAAGTGCCAATCCGCCGGAATAATTGCCTGCTTCCCCTTTTCCCGGCCGCCGCTGAGCTTGCTGCACGTCCGACACGTCGGACCGTCAGTCTGCAACCATTGTCGTCAGCGTTGGTTATGAACACCGGACTGCCGGTTGAATCGAGGATTGACGCGCGATGGGGCCGAGACAGTTCCGAGGCGGGCGTATGGGGTCGACGAGTTCGCCCCGACCGCCCGTTTCAAGACGGACCGTTTCATGAGGAGCTTACACATGAGCAGGACTCTAATGGCAGGATTGGCAACGGTGGCGTTGGCCATCGGCACCCACTCCTACGGACAGGACCTGCCGCAGAGCACGACGACGCAGACCACGACCGTCGGCGCCGATGGAATCGCTCGCACGCAGTCGAATACCCAGCGATACGTCACCGGCGACGGCACGCAGGTCACGCGTCAGACGACCGTTCAGGACAGCGGCGCGGCGTTGACCGAATCGTCGCGCGTTCGGGTCACCGAACCCGACGGCACGGTCCGGGTCATCGATCATACGCCGGGCAGGGTTGTGACGACGGTCACGCAGCCGGCGCCACCGCCTCCGGCACCCGTCGTGACCGACCAAACGACGACGACCACCACGACAACCGGCCGCTAGGCCCTGCCGCTTCCGGCGCAGGCCGACGGCCCATCGGATCAAGGAGGATACACGATGAACCGCAAACCTTCCCTCGCAGCGATCGCTGCCGGCGCCCTCATCCTGGTTCCCGCACTGCTCCTGAGCGGCTGCGGCGGCGGCGGAGAGGCCACGAGGACCACGACCGTGGAGCGGACGACGACAGCAGTTCCGCCGCCGCCGGCGACCACCACCACGACCACCACGACCGAACAGTCGCAGTGATCGTGACGGTATCGGCAGGGCCGACCCAGCGTCGGCCCTGCCCTTCAGACAGACACCGCCATCAGGCCTCGGGCGATCGCGGACGCAGCGCCCTTCAGGGCCTCCAGATGGTCGGACGACACATCGGCAAGATTGGTGCTGCGCGGCATCCAGGTGAGATTGAGCGCCGCTACCACCTGTCCGCCGACGATGACCGGCACGCCGATCGACCGGCGGCCGTCGGGCGGCGTGCCGCCGCCATAGACCGGCTCACGCTGCCCATAGCCCTGCGCCTGGGTCTGCGCCACCAGCCGCGCGATGAAGGCCCGGTCGTGTGCCGGCCCCTCGCCCGCTGCACCGAGGGCGCGCAGCAGGCCGAGTATCTCCTCGCGCTCTGACGCGCCGCAGAAGGCGAAATAAGCCCGGCCGGACGCGCTCGACAGCATGTCGACGCGGGCACCCACCGGTCCCAGCGGATAGTGCCGGGCCTGCGAGCGTGGCCGGTTCGTCTCGATGACCTCCATCTCGGCCCCGGCGCGGACGGCCAGCACCGACGGCCAGTTCACCTGGGCGCAGAGCGCTTCCATGACCGGCGAGGCGATCTCGACCAGCCGGCTCTTGACGTCGCTTGGCCCGCCGGTCGCTCGCCGAGACGGCAGGTAGGCGCCGTCCGCCAGGCGCTGCCAGACGAGGTTACGCCGCACGAGGGTCTTCAACAGTCGCAGCAGGGTCGCCTTCGGCAGTCCGGTGATCGCGTGGAGCGTGGCGAGCCCGGCGCCTGGGTGCGTCTCGACCGCCTGCAGCACGTCCAGTCCGCGCTCGAGGGCACGCACCGGGGATACGGACGGGGCGATCTCGCGCATTCGCAAAGCATCGCATAAGGCGTCAGCCGTTTCACCACATGAAACGTTGGCGCTTTGCTCTCGCCCGCTTCAAGGGCCAGCCATATTCTTCGGGAAAACGTACCTGGGAGATGCGCCTTGGCCAGTGCCGCCCGATCAAAGAGCTTCCCGCTGCCGAGCACCGTCGCCGTGGTGCCCGGTGCCGAAGCGGCCCAGGCGATGTATCCCTATTTCATGCAGTTCACGGCCGCCGACGACGACCGGTTCTGGTTCTACAACGCCATGCATTTCCCGGAGCCGATGGCGGCCTTCGACACGATCACCGGCGAGGCGGCCTATGCCGCGCTGGGCTCGTTCAACACCCGCGTCTACGCGATCCCGACGGCCAAGGGCATCGACCAGCGGATCATCAACGGGCGGGTCTATATCGGCGGGAACATCGTCACCGATCCGGAGGAGATCGCGGAGCGGGCGGCGCTCTTCCGCGAGCGGGCCTTCTACTACTACGCCAACTGGGAGCGGCTCTACGCGCAGTGGCGCGAAAAGATGGCGGCGCTGATCGCCGACGCGAAGACGATCACCGTACCCGAGCTCCCGAAATACGATGATTTCGCCTCGGTCGAGGCCGGCCGCGGCATCGCCCAGAACCATTTCGTGCTCACATCCTACCAGAAGACCATCGAGGGCTACTGGCGGATGTGGCAGCACCATTTCGAGTTCCTGCTGCTCGGCTACGGCGCCTACATGGCTTTCTTCGACTTCTGCAAGAAGGCCTTCCCCGAGATCGCCGACCAGACGGTCGCACGCATGGTCGCCGGCATCGAGGCCGAGATGTTCCGCCCCGACGACGAGGTGAAGAAGCTCGCCCGCCGCGCCGTCGAGCTCGGCGTCGACGGCAAGTTTGCGCCCGAGGCAAAACCCGAGGACATCCTTGCGTCGCTTGAGCAGATGGGCGAACCCGGCCGACGATGGCTGGCCGACTTCGCGGAGGCCCGGGAGCCCTGGTTCAATGTCGGCGTCGGCGACGGTTTCTACCATTACCACCGCAGCTGGAACGACGACCTTACCATCCCCTTCGCCGGGCTTTCCGGCTATGTCGCGAAGCTGCGCGACGGCCAGTCGATCGAACGGCCGACCGCGCGGCTCAAGGCCGAGCGCAACCGGCTGATCGCCGAGCACCGGGCATTGCTCGGCAGCGACGAGGAGCGCGCGGCCTTCGACCAGATGATCGGCCTCTCGCACCGCGTCTTCCCCTATGTCGAGGACCACAAATTCTACTGCGAGCACTGGTACACG
>DATGFU010000523.1:0-2611 GCA_035308865.1 Allostellaceae bacterium
CGAATCCCGATACGGTTCGCAGCGGCACCTATCCGCTGGCGCAGCCGCTTTACCTCTATACCGGCATCGCCAGCGAGCGGCCGCAGGCCAGCCAGTTCATCGCGATCGCCGTCTCGGGCGCCGGCCAGCAGGCCCTGGGCGAGGCCGGCTTCGTGCCGGCCGCGCCGTGACCGTTCAGACGACCTTCAGCCGCACCGCCACGTTGTTGCGCACGGCGTTGGAGTAGGGGCAGACCTGGTCGGCCTTGTGGACCAGCGCCTCGGCCTCGTCGTGCGGCAGGCCGGGCAGCGAGATCGCCAGCTCGACGTCGAGCCCGAACCCGCCCTCGGAGCGCGGCCCGATCCCCACCGTTCCGGTGACCGTCGTGTCGGCCGGCACCTTCGGGCCGCCCTGGCTGGCGACGAACTTCATGGCGCCGAGGAAGCAGGCCGAATAGCCCGAGGCGAAGAGCTGCTCCGGATTGTTGCCGGGCCCGCCGGCGCCGCCCAGCTCCTTGGGCGTCGCGAGCCTGACCTCGAAGGAGCCGTCCTGCGTGGCGGCCTTGCCGTCGCGGCCGCCCGTCGCAACCGCGGTGGTCCGATAGAGCACGTTCACGGACATGGGATGCCCTCCTGCATTTATGGGAAGGCGGCGATCCTATCGGGTATTGCGGCCGCCTTCATCCGCCGACCGCTGCGGCGCATCACCGCTCCGGCCCCCGAGACCCGTCGACGAGTCCCAAGTCATTACAAATCATCCATGATTCGTTCCAGTCCTTGACGATGGGCCGGTCGCGGGCGCATGCCCGCGGCAAAGGTATCGGAGGACCACCAATGATCGGTTTCGTTCGTATCGCGCCTGCCATCCTGATCTGCGCCGCCGCGGCGGCGCCCGCCTTCGCGGCCGAGAACTCGCCCAAGGCCGAGGCCCTGCTCGCCGCCACTAAGACGGAAGCAGGCGGCAGCGCCCTCGACAAGGTCACGACCTGGCACGAGCGCGGCAAGGTCCATGCCAGCGGCATCGACGGCACTTACGAGAACTGGGCCGACCTGCCTGGGCTGCGCGAGGCCGGCGAGTTCGCGCTCGGCCCCGCCTCGGGCAGCCAGGGCTGGGACGGCAAGGTGGCCTGGACAACCGATTCCTCGAAGCAGGTCCGCATCGAGACCAGCGGCGAGGCGGTGGCCCAGGCGATCCAGGACGTCTACCGCGCCACCTTCGCCTTCCTCTACCCCAACCGGCACAAGGCCGCGATCGAGGATGCCGGCACCAAGACCGCCGAGGGCAAGACCTACGACGCGGTCAAGATCACGCCCGACGGCGCCGAGCCCTTCGAGCTGTGGATCGATCCCGGGACCCATCTGATCGCCCGCGAGGTTCAGCTGACCGGCGGCCAGCCGCAGACCTTCATCTTCTCCGACTGGCGCAAGGTCGACGGCATCGAGACGCCGTGGAAGACCATCCAGCGGACGGCCGACAACCCGAAATTCGACGTGATCGCCGAGACCGGCTCGATCGAGCTGTCGAAGCCCATCCCCGACAGCCGCTGGGCGCCGCCGCCGCCGCCCAAGGACGACACCGAGTGGCCGGCCGGCCAGACCTCCGTCACGGTGCCGATCGAGCTTGCCAACAACCACATCTACGTGATGGCCTCGATCGACGGCGGGAAGCCGCTGAAGTTCATCTTCGACACGGGCGCCACCGACCTCTTCGAGACGAGCAAGGCCAAGGCGCTCGGCATCAAGACCGAGGGCAAGCTGCCCGGCGGCGGCTTCGGCGACAACGTCTCCGAGGTCGGATTCGCCAAGGTGAAGTCGGTCTCGCTGGGCGGGCTCACGCTGCACGACCAGGTCTTCGCCGCGATCGATCTCGGCAAGCTGGCCGCGGTCGAGGGCGAGGAGGATCTGACCGGGCTGCTCGGTTACGAGTTCGCCAAGCGGGCCAATCTCACCATCGACTACGCCGACAAGAAGATGATCTTCACCAAGCGCGACGCGTTCCAGCCGCCCGCCGGCGCGACGGCGATCCCGTTCACCTTCGACGAGCACACACCGATGGTGCAGGCGACGATCGACGGCGTGGGCGGCGAGTTCGAGGTCGATACCGGCGCACGCTCGGCGCTGACGGTGATGCATCCCTTCGCCGAGGCCAACAAGCTGATCGACAAGTATCACGCGACCCACACCGCCACCGTCGGCTACGGCGTGGGCGGCCCGTCGCGGGCGCTGCTCGCGCGCGCCGACACGCTGGCGATCGGACCGGTCTCGCTGTCCAAGCCGGTGACCGAGTTCGTCACCGACACGCGCGGCGCGGCGGCCGCGGCGCGCACCGCCGGCAATATCGGCGGCGACCTGCTGCGCCGGTTCACGATCACCTTCGATTACGACAAGCGCGTCCTGTGGCTGCAGCCGAACGCGCTGGCCGCCGAGCCCGACGTGTTCGACCGCTCCGGCCTGTGGATCATGCGGGCCCAGGACGGCACGATCGAGATCGCCGACGTGGCCCAGGGCAGCGCCGGTGCCAAGGCGGGGCTCGGCACAGACGACGTGATCACCGAGGTCGACGGCAAGCCGGCGGCGGGGTTGGCGCTGAACGACCTGCGCGAGCGGTTCAAGGCCGCGGCGGGAACCAAGAT
>DATGFU010000524.1:0-11074 GCA_035308865.1 Allostellaceae bacterium
ACTGCCCTTCGCCGCCTTCGGTGCGGCCGGCGCCGCCGGATCCAGCGCGCAGTTCCTTGCGGAGGAAGACGATAGGTACGGTCGCTTCGAGCACCTCGACCGGGACCGCGCCGACCCCTGTCGGATAGCAGGTGGCGCTCGGGCCGGGCTTGGTCTCGCGGGCGCCCATCCCGCCCGAATAGTTGAACATGGCGCTGGTGAAGGGCTGGCCGTCCGCCTTCTCGCCCTGCACCTGGACCGTCCACACCGCGCCGGCGCCCTCGGCCAGCACCCGGCCGGGCAGCACCTTGTGGAGCGCCTTCAGGATCGGCATCGGGACCTGCATGCCGACGACGTGCCGGGCGTTGACCGGCGCCGGGTAGCGGCAGTTGAGGATGCAGCCTTCGGGCGCCGCGACCTTGATCGGCGCGAGGCTGCCGTGGTTGTTCGGCAGATCCGGGTTGAGGCAGCTCCGGATCGCGAAGCTCGTATAGGCGTGGGTGTAGTTGAGAACGACGTTGATGCCGACCGCGCTCGGTCCCGAGCTGCCCGCGAAATCGACCAGGATCTCGCCGGCCTGGTTGTCGATCGTGACGGCGGCCTTCAGCGTGATGATTTCGCCGCCGGGCACGTCGAACCGCGATTCACCGTGATAAGTGCCCGCCGGCAGCGCCCGGATCGCATCGCGGGTCGCCTGCTCGGAGCGGGTGCAGATCTCGTCGCTCAGCTCCTCGATATCGGCGAGGCCGTGGCGCTGGCACAGCGTGATCAGCCGGCGCGCGCCCGCCATGTTGCTGGAGATCTGCGCGGAGAGATCGCCGAAGACGTGATCGGGCGTCCGCACATTAGCCCCGATGATCGCGTGCAGCACCGCGTTCGGCTCGCCGCGCTCGCGCAGCTTCAAGGGGGGAATCCACAGGCCCTCCTCATGGACGTCCCGGCCGCCGGCGCCGATGCCGAGGCCGCCGATATCGGTGTGGTGGATCGTCGAGCCGTAGGCGCCGATCGCCCGGCCGTCGAGGAAGACCGGCGTCAGCACAGTGATGTCGAAGAAATGCCCGGCACTGCGCCATGGGTCGTTGGTGATGAGGACGTCGCCCTCGTGCAGCGACTCCAGCGGGAAGATGTCGAAGAGGTGCCGGCCGGCGATCGCCAGCGAATTGATGTGGCCCGGCGTGCCGGTGATGCCCTGGGCGACCATCCGTCCGCGCTGGTCGAAGAGCGCGTTGGCGAGGTCGCCCGCCTCGCGGACCACCGGGCTGAAGGCGATCCGCTGGAGCGCACGCGCCTGCTCGGTCACCGTGCTGATGAGGTTGCCCCAGAGGATTTCCAGCTCGATGCCGTTCATTGCAACTGCTCCCGCCGCGCCACGATGCTCCCCAGCGGGTCGACCGCGGCCCGCCATCCGGGCGGCACGATGATGGTCGTCTCGCGCTCCTCGATGATCGCGGGTCCCGCGATCTCGCTATCGGACGCGACCTCCGAGCGGCGGTGGACGGGGACGCTTTGCCCGGAATGCCACAGATGGACCGGGCGCCGGTGCGGCTCCGGCCGGCGGCCGGCAGGGGCGGCGACGCCGCCCGGCTGGCGGTTGGGTCTGGGACTGGAGACCGTCACGCGCCAGCTCACCACCTCGACCTCGACATCGTCGAGGAGCAGCCCGTATTGCGCGCGATAGGCCGTCTCGAATTCCTGCCGGATCTCGGCGGTCGAGGCGAGGCGACGCGGATCATCCGGGAGCGTCACCGTGACCTCGCTCTGCTGGCCGACATAGCGCAGATCGGCGGCGAACTCGGTGCCGATCGCGGAACGCGGGCAGCCGGCGGCCTCGAGCGCCGCGATTCCGGTTTCGATCGCGGCCGAGAGCAGCCGGTCGAGCTCGGCCCAGTCGATCCCGGCGAGCGGCGAGAGCAGGCCCCGTACGAGATCGAGGCGCAACGGCGAGACCAGCGTACCGAAGGCCGACAGCACGCTGGCATTCGGCGGAAAGATGACCGTGTCGCTGCCCAGCAGCTCCGCGACCGCGCAGGCATGGACCGGCCCCGCGCCGCCGAAGGCGAGGATCGGCAGGCCGCGCGCATCGACGCCGCGGTCGGTGGCATGTGCCCGCACCGCCGCGGCCATGGCCTCCGCGACCACCTTGTAGATGCCGCCGGCCGCCACGGCGGGCTCGACGCCGAGCCGCTCGGCCACGGCGCCGACGGCCTGCCGTCCGGCTTCGGCATCTAGCTTCATGTCGCCACCCAGGAACCCGTCGGCATCGAGCAGGCCCAGCACGAGATCGGCATCGGTCACGGTGGCATCGGAGCCGCCCTTGGCGTAGCAGGCCGGGCCGGGCTCGGAACCGGCGCTGTGCGGCCCCACCTTGAGGAGACCGAGCTCGTTGACGCTGGCGATGCTGCCGCCGCCGGCGCCGATCTCGATCAGGTCGATGGACGGCACGGTCACGGGCTGCCCACTCCCCGCCTTGAAACGGTAGACGCGATCCACCTCGAACAGCCCCGCGACCAGCGGCTGGCCGCGCTCGATCAGGCAGGCCTTGGCCGTGGTGCCGCCCATGTCGAACGACATCAGGCGTTCGAGGCCGAGCGTCTCGGCGAAGTAGCTCGCGGCGAGCGCCCCGGCGGCGGGGCCGCTCTCGATCATGCGCACCGGGTAGCGGCCGGCAGTCTCGGCCCCCACCACACCGCCGCTGCTCAGCATCATCAGCGGCGCGTTCGGGAAGCCGGCACGGCGTAGCCGCTCGCCCAGCGCCGTCAGATAGGGCTCGGTGATCGGTCGCGTATAGGCATTGATGACCGTCGTCGAGGTCCGCGGATACTCGCGGATCTGCGGGGCGATGTCCGAGGACAGCGACAGATAGAGGCTGGGCGCCGCCGAGGAGAGGGTCGCGCCGGCCGCCTGCTCGTTCTCCGGGTTGCGGTAGCTGTTGAGAAAGGCGATGGCGACCGAGACGACCCCGCGCTCTGAGAGCAGCCGTGCGATCTCCGTGACCTCCGCCTCATCGACCTTCGTTGCGATCGAGCCGTCCGCCAGCGTGCGCTCCCGCACGGCGAAGGTGAGCTCCGGCGGGACGAGCGGCTCCGGGAACTCGATCTGGGGATCGTACATGTCGTAGCGATGCTCGTCCCGGATCCGCAGCACGTCGCGGAATCCTTCGGTGACGAGCAGCGCCGTCGGCGGACCGCGCCGTTCGAGCAGCGCGTTGGTCACGATCGTGGTGGCGTGAACGACGACGTCGTCGACTTGCCCCGACGCGGCCCCGGCGCGCGCCAGCACCAGCTCGACCGCCGCGAAGAACCCGTCGAGGAGATCCCGGTGGGTGGTCAGCACCTTGTCGACCCAGGTGGCGCCATCGTGCCGGCGCAGGACGGCGTCCGTGAAGGTTCCGCCAATATCGACGGCGAGAGCGTAGGAAGGCATGTCTGTCCGTCGGAAAGGCGCTAAGCGGCCATGTGCCGGGGTGCCGCCCCTCTCCGCCCTTTAGGGGGGAGAGGGAGGGGCCCGCGAAGCGGGAGGGTGAGGTGGGTTGCGGCAGAGGCCTGAGCGCGCCCCACCTCACCCCGACCCTCTCCCCCCCAAAGGGGGGGAGAGGGAGGACTGAGGCGCCGGGTCTCGTGCCACGGTCCCTCGATCATAGAGAACAACCCCCTCACGTCCCCGTCGTATAGAACGGCGGCGGCGGCACCTCGCCCCAGCGGGCGAGCAGCGTGGTGAGCGGATATTTCTTCGTATCGAGGTCGGAGAAGAAGCGCGGTTCCCAGTGCTCCCAGGACCGCCCCTCGTCGAGGAACAGCTCGATCCGGTTGCCCGACGGGTCCTTGACGTAGATGAAGTACATGCCGGCAGGCGAATGAGCGCCGGGGCCGCACTCGACCGGGTATTTCAGGTCGGCGAACTGGTCGCTGGCGCGCCGCAGATCGTCCGGGCTGATCACCCGGAAGGCGCAGTGGTGGAAGAAATTGCCGCCGGACATGATGGCGAGGTCGTGGTGGCGGTCGGTCACGCGGGTCCAATAGGCGAGCGGCGTGCCGCCGATATCCGCCCGGTCGCTGAGGGCGAAGCCCAGCCCATCCATGTAGAAGCTGCGCGCGTGCTCCAGCGTCTCCTTGTAGTTGATGTTCATGTGGTCGAGCGCATGCACGCTGATGCCGCGATAGGGCTCCGCCCGCGGCGGCGTCATCGGCAGCCGGTCGGTGTAGACCATCCGGTGGCCGCCGTGGTCGATCACCTCGACGGCGTCCTCGACGCCGGGAAGCGTCCCGGGCTTGACGATCGAAGGCGACAGACCGTGCTCGCGCGCGATCCGGGAGATCGCCTCGAGATCCGCATGCTCCGGCACCTTCCACAGACCGAACTGCAAGCCGGGCCGGTCCGCGCGGTAGAGGGCCAGCGTATAGGCCTTGCGGTCCCGCTTGGCCCGCATCAGCACGCGGTCGGCGCCGCGGTCCTCGATCTGCAGCCCGACGATGTCGGCGTAGAACCGGATCGTGTCGTCCCAGGCGTCCTGCGCGATCCTGATGCCGACCGCCCCGAGGTGCTCGACGATCTTGTTGATCAACATGATTGTTCGCTCCCTCGTCTTGTTTCGTATACCGATACGATCGTTGCGTGAAATGAGGTTAGAATGACTGGTGGAGCGAGTCAACGTGCGGCCAGCTGCAATTGACAAGCGCTGCTGCGTTCAGGACAATGGCTGTTGTTCCGATATACGAAACAGGATTTGCGGGAATCGCGATCGCGGAGGAGATAAGGGATGCGTCACGCGGACAAGATCGCCATCGTCACGGGTGCCGCCCAGGGCATCGGCCTGGCGATCGCCAAGAAGCTCTCGCACGAAGGTGCCCATGTCGTCCTCGCCGACATCGATGCCGATCGCGGCAGCGCCGAGGCGGCCCGGATCGAGCGCGCCGTCTTCCAGCGCTGCGACGTCGGGGATTCGGCCCAGGCGGCCGGGCTGATCGATTTCGCAGTGTCGCGGTTCGGGACACTCGACCTCTGCGTCAACAACGCCGCGATCGTGCCGACCGGCGACATCTTCGAGGTCGCCGACGATCAGTTCGATGCTGCACTACGCACCAATCTTCGCGGGCCGTTCCTGGTGGCGCGCGCGGCGGCGCGGGTGATGGCGGCCAAGGGCAGCGGCTCGATCGTCAACCTGTCCTCGGTCAGCGCGACCTACGCCTCGCCCAAGATGATCGCCTACAGCATGTCTAAGGCGGGGGTGAACATGCTGACCCGCGCTTTGGCGCTGACGCTGGCCCCGCTGGGGATCCGCGTGAATGCGGTGGCGCCGGGAACCGTGAACACGGCGCCTGCCGAGGTCCTGATGGCCAGTCCGGCCTCGGCCGCGATGGTGCTCTCGCGGACGCCGCTGGGCCGGCTTGCGGATCCGGCCGAGATCGCGGACGTCGTTTCCTACCTGCTGAGCGACCAGGCCTCCTACATCACGGGCCAGGTGATCTATGCGGATGGCGGGCGCACGGCGATGAACTTCGCGATGCCGCTTCGCAGTTCCTGAACGCGGGGGAGAACGCGATGATCGAGACCGTCGATTGGAACTCGGTGCCGCGCGAGACCGTGCGCCCGGGCGTTGAGCGCGCGGCGTTTCGCGGCGATCATTCGATCCTCGTCATGAACTGGCTCAGCCCCGGCATGGAGCCGCGGCCGCACAGCCACCCATTCGATCAGGTGGCCTTCATCCTGAGCGGGCGGATGCGGTTCACCATCGGCGAGGAGGTCCTGGAGGTCGGACCCGGCACGGTGATCCGGATTCCCGCCGGCGTACGGCATTGGGGCGAGACGATCGGCGATGAGACGGTGATGAATCTCGACGTGTTCTCGCCGATCCGGGAGGACTACCTGCATCTGGTCGCAGGTCAGGCGCCGGCCGCGGCGTCATGACGATGCGCGGCACGCGGCGGGCAACGTTCGCGCCGCGCCTCCGTGCGCGCGAGGCCATTTGCGGCCTGTTCGTGCGCACGCCGCGGCACGAGATCGTCGAGCTTCTCGGGTCGACCGCGCTCGACTTCATCGTGCTTGATGCGGAACACGCGCCGTTCGACCGGACATCGCTCGACACCTGTCTCCTCGCGGCGATGGCGGCGGATCTGCCGGCGCTGGTGCGGATACCCGAGGCCCGCTCCCCGTTCCTGGCGGCGGCGTTGGATCTCGGGGCATCCGGCGTGCTGGTTCCGCATGTCGACGATGCCGCCACCGCGGCAGCCGTCGCGCGAGCCGCCCGATACGGCGGACCCGACAGCCGCGGGCTGTCGCTGTCGACGCGCGCGGCGGGCTATGGCCGCCGATCGTATGAGGAGCATCTGGCCAAGGCGAACGCCGAAATCCTCGTCATCTGCCAGATCGAGACCCCGGCTGCGGTGACAGCCGCATCCTCGATCATCGCCCAGGACGGCGTCGACGGGTTGTTCCTCGGCCGGTTCGACCTGGCGGCGACCAGCGGCATTCTGCCTTCGGATCCATCGCTCGACGAGGCCGCCGCGGCCATGATCGCGGCGGCGCAGACCTGCGCGAAGCCGGCGGGGCTGATCGTCGGTGATGTCGAGGGGGCCCGGGCTGCGCGGGCCGGCGGCGCTTCCATCTTCGTGCTCGGCATCGAGCAAGCCATTCTCCGCGCCGAGGTGTCTTCCCGATTGCAGGCGCTACGGCCAGCCTTCGAGGCGACTTAGGATGCCGAGGAAGACGCTCGAATGACTGGATCGGCAAGCCAGCGGACGGATGCCGACGACCGGGGCGCCGGCGAGGAGGTGAGATCGGCGCTGCTGGCGTTCCGCGTCCTGGAGCATCTCATCGAGGCGGGCGCGCCCTGCAGTGTGACCGAGACCGCGGCGACGCTCGGCGTCACGAAGACGAGGCTCTTCCGATCGCTGCGCACGCTGGCCGCGGCCGGCTATGTCGAGCAGGACCGGACCAGCCGGTACAGCGCCACCATCCGGACGTTCCTGCTCGGCCAGGCCTACGCCCGCAACCGCAGCCTGCTGCGGGAGGCGCAACCCCATCTCGAGGCCCTGAGCCGGCGGACGCAGCAGACCGCAACGCTGTCGCAGCCCGAGGAGGACGGGATGCGGATCCTCGGCATGGCGCGGACGCGCAGCGCCATCGAGATCACGACGCGGCCCGGCACGCTCATGGCGTTCCACAGCACCGCGCAAGGCTTGCTCGGCCTCGCCTTCGGGCCGGAAGGACTGGTGGAGCGGCTGCGTTGGCAGCGGCTCGCGCGCCTGACCGAGCAGACGATCACCGACTTCGACACGCTCTGCCGCCAGGTCGAGCAGGTGCGCGCCCAAGGGTGGTCGGTCTCGCCCGAAACCATGCTGATCGGGATCAACGCTCTGGCGGCGCCCATCTTCGAACACGCCGGGCAGCTCGCCGGCACGATCGCGATCGTCGGCTCGGTGCAGTTCGTGCCGCCGACGCCCTATCCCGAGCAGATCGCCGCGGTGACCGAGGCGGGGTCGCGGATCTCGCATGCGCTCGGATTCGAGCAGACGCTCGGGTGATAGCGCCACCGTCGAATCCATCGTGAAATTTCCTTGCAACGGCTGGCATCCGATGCCGAAACAATGCGGCAGCCTTTCGCGCCCGGAGCCGTCCCCTCCTCGGGGTTAATGCTGCTCTCGCCAGGGCAGCGGCCGAATTTCGTGCCTGGACATCGCCCGGCGACCTGCTAATTCATCGTTGCACGGCCGCGGTTTACGGGATCGAGATGCGAAGACGGGGAGACAATTCGCCGGTGGGTTCTGGGACCGCGGACGACGCAACGATCGATATGACATTGCATCGCGGCTCGCATCTCGCGGCGTCGCCGACCGAGGTGGCCTTCACGGAGTTCGAGTTCGCGCTGCATCACATCGTCGAGTCCTTCCGCCGCTGGTCCGTGGAGCTCAACACCTATGTCAGCGACGAGGCGTTGCCGGTCCAGGATGTCTCGGTGCTCCACGTCGTCCGGATGAAGGACCGCCCGAAAAGCGCGGCCGAGATCGGCAAGTTCCTCAATCGCGAGGATGCGGCGAACGTCCAGTACACGCTGCGCAAGCTCGAACGCGCCGGTCTGATCGAACGGGTGGGTGGCGCGCCGCGCAACACCATGTACCAGGTCTCCGAGCACGGGCGCGACGTCACCAACCGCTACGCCCAGGGTCGTCGCGAATTCCTCGTCCCATTGATCGAGGCGCTCGCCGAGCCGTCCGAGCTCCTCGAAGCCGTGACCAAGCGGCTCTGGCTCCTGGTCGGGTTCTACGACCAGTCCGCCCGCACCGTCTCGATGCTGCACTATCTGCCGCGGCCGGAATTTTCGACGCTGAAGGCTCAGACCGCACCCGAGGAGCGCCGGTCGAGCCGGGGCGGCAAGCCGCGTCGGTCGCGTACCACCGAAGGCGGCGCGCCGGGAAACGGCGGCGCCCGACGCAGCAAGGGAACGCCCGCCGGCGCTTGATCCGCGGCATCGCGCGCTACGAGATTACCTGTACCCGCATTTGTGCATCCACTCGCGAATCGCTTCGTGATTGATCGCATCCGGCGAGGTATTGATGTCGATAATTTATCGTGTAAAATAATGCTAGCTCCGATTGCGGACGCGCTCTTCGCGGCTCTAGAGAGAGCGGGTCGTGCCGTGGCTTCTGTCTCGTGCGGTGGAGCAAAGCGATGCATGTGCTCACCTTCATGTACCCGACCGCGCCGGGCGGCACGTTCGATTTCGAGCACTACTTCAAGACCCATCTCCCGCTCGGCGCCGGCCTCGCGCAGAAATTCCTGGAGATCAACGTCTCGAAGATGATCGTGCAGACCGTGCGCGGTCCCGACCAGGGCGGGCTGGATGCGCCGTATTACGTGCTCTGCCACGTCCCCTTCGAGACGAAGGAGGAGGCCGACCGTCTGGCGACGCTGTTCTCCTACGACGAACCGAGGCGTCGGCTGAGCGAGGACTGGCCGAAATACACGCCGGTATCGCCACTGGCGGTTCTTTCCGAATGGACCGTGCTGGAGAACATGGACGAGCTGCGCCACCGCTTCGCCACGGTTCTCGAACCGGCCGAGGCGGAGAGCGCGCGATGAGCGGCAGCTTCCCGGAGGGCTTCCTGGCGCTCGAGCCTTTTGCCGACTGGGCCCTGCCGACGGAACGCCAGCGGCACGAGCGGAAGAGCCGCGCCTCCTTCGCCGAGGTCCGCGCCTTCTACGATGTGATGCTCCCGGCGCTGCCGAGCGTTCTCGAACATCTCAACAGGTTCGATCTGGCCGCCCTGCCGGAGCCGGAGCGCCGGCTGCTCGACCTCAGCCTCGCCCTGGTCGAGGCCGCGATGGCGGTCGAGATGTTCAGCGAGGTCAACCCGCCCTACCTCATGCCGGTCGAGCGCTTCGTGCCGGTTCATGACGTGTGGGCACGGTGACGCGGAGACGACGATGGACGGCCAAACCCCCTTCATGGACCAGTACCCGGACCTGAAGCGGACTCCGGTCCCGGTCGAGCCCTATGTCTCGGAGGAATACTTCGAGCGCGAGCGGACCGGCATCTTCAAGCGGTGCTGGATCAATGTCGGCCGCGAGTCCGAGATCGCCGAGCCGGGCGAGTTCTTCGTGCGGAACATCGAGATCGCGCCGGCCTCGGTTCTCGTGGTGCGGGGCAGCGACGGCATCGTCCGGGCCTTCCACAACATGTGCTCGCACCGCGGCAACACGGTGGCGTGGGAAGAGCGCGGCAAGTGCCGCGTCTTCACCTGCCGCTTCCACGGCTGGTCGTACGACACGACCGGCAAGCTCGTGCATGTCAGCGACAAGGAGCATTTCTTCGACGTCGATCCGGCGCAGAACGGGCTGACTCCCATCCATTGCGGCATCTGGCAGGGCTTCATCTTCATCAGCCTCGCCGAGACGCCCGACCAGAGCCTCGAGGACTATCTGGCGCCGGTAACCGAGCTGGTCGACGGCTACCCGTTCCCGACGCTCGGCAAGGCCTATGGCTACCAGGCCGTCGAACGGGTGAACTGGAAGACGCTGGTCGAGGCGCAGATGGAGGGCTGGCATCTACCCTATCTCCACAAGAACACGCTCGCGAAATCGGCGACGAACAAGGGCAAGCGGTTCACCCACGCGGCGCTGCGCCGGCTGGGGCCGCACGGGCTGGTGTCGAGCCACGCGCCGGAAACCTTCGAGCCCTCGCCGGTGACGGCGATCGGCTTGCAGTTCGGCGTCGGCACCTTCGATGCGTTCTCGGTGGAAGAAGGGCAGGCCGCCAAGGGGCCGAAATGGACCGGCGCCTTCGACCTCTATCACATCTTCCCGAATTTCTACCTGGGGCTGTTGCGCGGCACCTATTTCACCTACAACATCTGGCCGCTCGCCCGCGACCGGACGGTCTGGGAAGTGACCGGCTACTACCCGCCGGCGCGGACGCCCGGCCAGCTCTTCTCGCAGGCGATCGGCAGCGTCGGCCTGCGCGACACGCTGCGCGAGGACGCCTACACCCATGAGCAGATCGGCCGGGTGATCGGATCGGGCGCGAAGAAGGAGTTCCATTTGCAGGACGAGGAGACGGCGATCCGCCACTTCGTCGGCGAGGTCGACCGCCGGGTCCGCGCCTGAGAAGAAAGGCGGTCATACCATCGTCATTGCGAGCCGCAGGCGAAGCAATCCAGGGGTTCGAGACTGCGCCCCTGGATTGCTTCGCTCCGCTCGCAATGACGGTTAGACTTGGGCCGATGCAAGCCCGCCCCGCCGCTCGATGAACGCGACGATCTCGGCGACGCCCTGGCCCTGCTTCAGGTTCGTGAACAGGAACGGCCGCTCGCCGCGCATCCGCCTGGCGTCCCGGTCCATCACCTCGAGCGAGGCGCCGACCAGCGGGGCGAGGTCGGTCTTGTTGATCACCAGGAGGTCGCTGCGCGTGATCCCGGGTCCGCCCTTGCGCGGGATCTTGTCGCCGGCCGAGACGTCGATGACGTAGATCGTGAGATCGGCCAGCTCCGGGCTGAAGGTCGCGGCCAGATTGTCGCCGCCGCTCTCGATGAAGATCACGTCGAGCCCGGGGAAGCGCAGGTTCATCTGGGCGACCGCGGCAAGATTGGCCGAGGCGTCCTCG
>DATGFU010000525.1:0-8021 GCA_035308865.1 Allostellaceae bacterium
TCCTATGCCTCCTATGTCGACGTCTCGACCGCGATGTTCTCGGCTTTCGGCACGCTGGCGGCGATCCACGAGCACGCGAAGACCGGGCGCGGGCAGGAGGTCGACACCAACCTCTTCACCTCGGCCGTGACGCTCTTCAACTTCAACCTGATCGAGCAGGCGCTGTCCAAGGTCGACCGGGTGCGGACGGGCAACCGGGCGCAGTCGAGCTGCCCCTCCGACATCGTGCGGACCAAGGACGGCTGGATCATGATCCAGACGGTCGGCCAGCCGCTCTTCGAACGCTGGGCGAAGCTGATGGGCGAGGATCACTGGCTCGAGGATCCGCGCTTCAAGTCGGACGTGTTGCGCGCAAAGAACGGCGCGGTGCTGAGCGAACGGACCCAGCAATGGTCGTCGCAATACACGACCGCGGAAGCGCTCGCCCTCCTCGAAGAGGCGCGCGTGCCGGCCGGCCCGGTCTACTCGCCGCAGCAGGTGCTGGACGATCCGCACGTGCAGGCGACGAAGCTGCTGACGCCGATGGAGTATCCCGGCGCCTTCGGCCCGGTTCCGGTGGTGGTCGCGCCCGCGCGGCTGTCGGAGACGCCGGCCACGCTGCGCCGCCGCCCGCCGACGCTCGGCGAGCACACGCAGGCGATCATGGAGGAGCTGGGCTTCTCCGACGGCGAGATCGAGGCCTATCGGGCCAATCGCGTCATTTGACGCATTCGCGCACGATCTTGCGCGCGACGAGGTCGTCGATCTCGGCCGCCGCATAGCCGAGCTCGGCCAGCACGTCACGCGTATCCTCCCCGATCTCGGGCACGATCGGGCGCGCGGCGCTTTTGCTTCCGGCGAGCTGGAACAGCCGGCCGAGCTGGGTGACGGTGCCGAGCTTGCGGCTCTCCCACGCGAAGAGCGTACCGCGCGCGGCGAGGGCCGGGTCGACGAGATGCGACTCGCCCTTTTCCAGACAGGGCTCGGCCCAGACGCCGCGCCGTTCGAAGGCATCGAGCAGATCGCGCGACGAGCGCGCGGCGATGGCCGATGCAATCACCTCCGCGTCGGCCGCGTCCCAGGCGGCGCGCGACGGCGCCACCTTTGCCGAGAGGCCCAGCTCCTCCAGCGCCGTCGCCGCCATGGCGTCGGTCGGCAGGACCAGCGCGATCCAGCCATCCGCAGTGCGGTAGCAGGCATTGGCCGGATGCGTGCCGGTATGCTCCGGGTTGAGCCGGTCGACCCCGGTGAAGGCGCCGTCCGGACGACGGATCAGCTCGGGCAGCAGCGTCAGCCCGGCATTCAGCAGATTGGTCGCGGCGCTGGCGCCGGCGCCGGTGCGGCCGCGCTGCCAGAGCGCGATCAGGAGCGCGATCGAGCCGGCGATGCCGCCGGCATAGTCGACCATCGCGCTGCGGTTCCACAGCGGCGCCCGGCCGCCGCTCGCCCCCAGATCCTCGAAGCCGCAGAAGGCCTGGAAGATCATGTCGTACCCGGCACGCTGACCGGACGGGCCGGTCGAGCCGTAGCCGGTCGTCTCGAGCACGACGAGATCCGGCTTCCGGCGATGGAGCGATGCCGGATCGAGCCCGAGCCGCTCCGATACGCCCGGGCGGAAATTGTTGATCACCACATTGGCACGCTCGGTCAGAAGGCGGACGATCTCGGCACCCTCCGGCGTCTTGAGCTCCACCGCGATCGACCGCTTGCCGCGGTTGACCGAGGCGAAGGAGCGGAAGACCGCACGGTTGGGATCGCCGGTGAGCGGCTCGACCTTGATCACCTCGGCGCCGAGATCGACCAGTGCGATCGAGGTGTAGGGGCCGGCGACGAAGGGGCCGAAATCGAGCACGGTGATGCCCGACAGCACGCCATCGCCTTCGTGTGCCACCGCCCTGAGCGATGTGTTTTTGGAGGGGTCACGATTGTCGGAGGGAGTGGCCCCCTCCCCCCAACCCCCTCCCGCGGGGGGAGGGGGAGAGATCGGGCCATTGCGTTCCCCCTCCCCTGGCGGGAGGGGGACAGGGGGAGGGGTCTCACCGGCGCCGGTGAGCGAGAACGGCAGGCCGATCGTACGGGTCCCGTCCGCAAGCGTCTTCACGATCCCGTTGTGCTGCACCTGGGGATCGTCCCAGCAGCCGCCCGGCGGCAGTACCCGGTCGCCCGCGACGCCCGCCTCCCACAGCGCCGCCAGCAGCGTGTCGCTCGGGATCCTGGCCACGTACTCGGTGAGGAGGTCGATGTCGCCGAAGAAGTTCTTGTTGCCCTTGGCGGGTGATGGCATGCCCGGATCGTCGGGATGGACGGAGGGATCGTCGATGCCGAGGATGCGGTAGAGCCGCCCCTTCGAGCCGAACGAGCCCAGCACGAAGTGGACATATTTCCCGTCGGCGCAGCGGAAGATGAGCGCGTGCGGGTCCTTCGGCATGACGAAGTTGACGCTGCCGGAGGGACGCTCGATCGCATACCAGTGCGGCAGGCACCACATCACCGCGCCCTCCCAGAGCGAAGTCGTGGCGAGCTGGCCGCTTCCCGTCCGCTCGCGGGCGCACAGCGCGGCCAGGACCGCCACCACACCCTGCAATGCTGCGCCGCACTGGGCGGCCCGGAAGTTCCAGGCCATCGGGCGGTCTGAATACTGCTCGAAGGTGATGCCGGACCGCGCCTCGACCAGCAGCTCCGCCGCCGGCCGCCCCTCGGCGTCGAGACCTGGCGGGTAGCCGGTGATATCGAGCACGACCAGCCGGGGATGCGCCGCGGCGATCGCCGCGGCATCTGCGCGCCAAGAATGACCGGGGAAGTCCTCGCCGCCGAGGATCGCCACATCCGCCGAGCCGAGCAGCGCCGCCAGGCGGGGATCCGAGAGGCTGACGAGCCGCTCGATCTCCTTGCCGCGGTGCCAGACACGGTAGGCGGGATAGACGTCGTAGAACGGATCGCCCGCCGCCGGCTCCACCCGGATCACGCGGGCGCCGGCATCGGCGAGGATGCGCACCGCAACCGCCGGCGCCATGCCGGTGCCGAGATCGACGACGGTGAGGCTGGAAAGCGGCTGGGCCTGGTCAGGCATGTTTCCTCTCGCGCGGCTTGGCGCCTACACATCGTACGTATGCGCACATCATGGACGCGCCGAGGCTTCGGCACAACCGCCCCGTCACGGGGCGGAGTCGGCTCGCGTGATATCGATCAGCAGCTTGCCATGATTGGCGCCGGCGAAGAGGTGTTCGAGCGCGCCGGGCGCTGCGGCCAAGCCGACGAGCAGCTCCTCGTCGTGCCGCAGCGTGCCGCCCGCGACCATTGCCTCGAGCGCGGTCACCGCGGCGTCGAACCGCGCCAGATGGTCGAAAATGACGAAACCGGTCCAGGACAGCCGGCGCATCAGGATCTCGCGCTCGTTGCGCAGCCCGGAGGGCGGCGGCGTCCAGCTCGCGGTCGCGGCCGTCCCGCACTGGATGATGCGGCCGAACCGGGCCATGTGGCGGATCGCAAGATCGAGGATCGGCCCGCCGACACTATCGAAATAGAGCGAGAACCCCTCCGGCGCCGCCGCCGCGAACGCGTCGGCCAGCAAGGCGGTCTTGTAGTTGAACGCGCTCTCGTACCCGAACTGCGACACGCATCGGCGGACCTTCTCGTCGTCTCCCGCGATGCCGATCGGCCGTGCGCCGGCGTTGCGCAGCAGCTGCCCGACGACGCTGCCGACGGCGCCCGCGGCGGTCGAGACGAGCACGAGGTCACCCGGCCGGGTCGCGGCGAGATCCGCGAGCGCCAGATAGGCTGTGACGCCCGGCATGCCGAGGACGCCGGCATAGAGCGACAGGGGCAAGGTTGGATCGCGCCGGCGGGAGAACACGTCGGCCGGAGCCGCGTCGCAGTAGATCTGCCAGCCGAACCGCCCGTAGACGATGTCGCCCTCGCGGAAATCATCGCAGCGGCTTTCGATGACGATCCCCACCGCCAGGGAAGGCATCGTGGCGCCGATCGCCGTCGCCGCGGGATCGGCAGCCCAGCCACGCTGCACCGGGTCCACCGACAAATAGAGGTTTCGGATCCTCAGCCGCCCGGCGGGCAACGGCTCAAGCGGGCGCTCCGCCAGTTCGAAGTCGGTTCGCAGCGGTACTCCCTGCGGACGGCGGCGCAGCCGGACCTCGCGGTTTCCAGCAGGGAGGTCGAAGTCGGGCAGTGGCTTCATTCGAGAAGCGCCGCGCGGATCGCCGGGACCGTCTGTTCCGGCAGCTCGAGCGCCTCGCGCAGATAGGCCTCGACGGAGCCGTGACGCGTCTCGACCGCCTCGAACATGGCGGAAAGGTAGTCGGGCTCGGCCCGCAACAGCGGCTTTGCCGTATCGCCCCAGGCGCGCAGGAACGGACCGTACCGCGGGTCGCTCTCGACGAACTGGACCAACGTCGCCGTGGTCTCGTTCGTCATGAGGTAATCCTCCTCCACGACGTGCCGCGGGACGCCGATCGCGGTCAGCAGCAGCGCCGCGGCGATGCCGGTGCGATCCTTGCCGGCCGAGCAATGAAAGACGAGCGGCAGCCTGCCGGCCGCGACCTGCAGGAACAGCTCGCGGTAGCTTGGCGCCTGCTCGAAGGGCATGCTGCGATACGCATCCTGCATTACAGTGCGAACGCCGTCGGCGGTTAGGTCGGATTGGGCCAGCAATGGTGCGATCGCGCCGCTGCTGCGCTCGTGATCGCGGTGCCAGATCGCCGTGGCGCTGCTGGCACACCATGCCGTGGGGTGGCGGGAGCGTTCGCCGTTCGTGCGCAGATCGCAGATCGTGCGGATCTCCAGCGCGGTCAGACGGTCGATATCGGCGCCTGCGATACGCGACATCGAGCCGGAACGGAAGAGACGGCGCCAGCGCGTCCGCCCGCCATCTGCGGCAGGATAGCCGCCGAGATCCCGGAAATTCTGGCCGGTTTCAAGTCGGAGCATGCGTTCCGGCACATCGACACCCATCCTGCTGTTCCGTCCACGCTTGTCCTGTCTAACCGTTCGAGGGTTGAGCCCCGCAGCTCATCCAAAACAGATCATATTGCTGATCATACTCATACGTATATTTCGTGCCTATGACCGACTCCGGATGGGCGGGCGTCGAATTCGATCGCCCGATGCAGGAATGCCTTTCCACCGGCGAGCATTCACCCTGGCGCCGGCAGGGCTTGGCTTGAGCCCGCCACTCCCTAGTGTCCCGACTTTGACGGATGGCCCCTTTACCTTCCCAACCGTCATGCCCGGGCTCGTCCCGTAGGCGCCAAGATAAGGCGCTTCCGCTGGCCTGGAGCATTACGGCGGGCACCCCCTCCCCCTATCCCCTCCCGCAAGGGGAGGGGGAATTCAACGGCGGAAAACCCCCTCCCCTTGCGGGAGGGGGAAGGGGGAGGGGTCGCACCAGCGTATCCGAGCTTATCTTAACGCCCATGGGGCTCGTCCCGGACATCCACGTCGTGCAACAGGCGAGCGGCCCGACGTGGATGGCCGGAACAAGTCCGGCCATGACGACAAAGAGGCGACAACCGTTGGAGTCACAACACTAGAACCTGACACAATCGAGAGAGTACAGTGAGTTGCGGCGAGCCATCGCGGCCGCGCGCAGGCCCGCGGAGCTTGGCCAGCACCTTTGCCTTAGCGAAGGATGCGACCGCATCCCTGCCCGGATTTCATGCACGCCAGCACCACGACCGCGAAGTCCATTGCCGAGCCTAGCCCCCGCGAACCAACACCCTGATATTTATACATCGTGCTCGCGTAACGCCGATCTCAACGCCCCTGACTCGAGGAGTCGGACATGAGCAACACCCAAGCCCACAGTGAAACGGCAGCCGAGACCCCGACAGCGCGAGGGGTCGATATGAAATTGGAGATCGTCGTCATCCCGGTCTCCGACGTGGATCGCGCAAAGCGCTTCTACGGCGATCTGGGCTGGCGGCTCGATGCCGATTATGCCTCCGGTGACGACTTCCGCGTGATCCAGTTCACGCCGCCCGGCTCCGGCTGCTCGGTCATCTTCGGCAAGAACGTCACCGCGGCAACGCCCGGTTCCGCCCAGGGCCTGTACCTGATCGTCTCCGACCTGGCGGCCGCCCGCGCCGAGCTGCTCGCCCGCGGCGTCGAGGTCAGCCAGGCGTTCCACGACGCCGCCGGCGTCTATATCGGCCCCGACGAGCCCTATCTGTTCGGGCGGGTCCGGGTCGCCGGTCCCGATCCCGAGCAGCGCAGCTACCGCTCCTTCGCCTCGTTCCGTGATCCGGACGGCAATGGCTGGCTGTTCCAGGAGATCACCGCGCGACTGCCCGGCCGCGTCGAAGGCGACACGGCATTCGGCTCTTCGGCCGACCTTGCCGCCGCGCTGCGGCGCGCAGCCGCAGCGCATGGCGAGCACGAGAAGCGGACCGGCCAGCATGACGACAACTGGCCGGACTGGTATGCCGAGTACATCGTCCGGGAGCAGGCCGGCAAGGAGCCGCCTCTGTAGGCGGCCGGAACCCTCGACGGCGGTCCGGTAAGGCTCCGCGCCGTCGCGACTGACGGCGCCGGTCGACGCCGTGGGCGGCCAACCATGCAGCATCAAGAGAGCGCCCCGGCCATAGCCGGTTACGCCGCCGTCGCTGGCCGCCTGCCAGGGCTACTGTGCTGGGAGGGTAATCACCTGACACCGGGCCACGACCGATGATGATGGGCACTACGTCTACGCCATAGCCCTCTGTCAGCCAGCTTTCATGTCAAAGGGGTTCAGCGTGGGAACGTTGAAAACCGCAAAATCTCGAACATTGCGGGTCACCACGGTCAGATTATGAACTGCGGCGGTGGCGGCGATCATCGCGTCCTCAATGAGATCGTCCGTCCTCCGATGTATGAGGCGCGCCCATGATCGAAAGGCTCGCGCGTCCATACCTATGACGTTGTACGTCTCCGTAACCTGCACCAGCCACGCCTCCATCTCGGCCGCCTTGGCCTCGTCCTGTTCACGCGTGATTTTTATGCCTGACTGAATCTCGCCGATGGTTACGGCAGAGACATGCAAATCTTCGTCTCGTATGTCGCGGAGCCACGCAATCACCGCGCCATGTGGGCGAGCCCGGCGCAGTTCCGAAACAATGTTGGTGTCGAGGAGGTACATCGATAGTCAGACGGCGTCGCTGACCTTACGGCGGCGCCTCCCGCCACGCGCGGGAACATTCAAATCTCCTCGCGCGTGATCGCTCAAGAGCAGGTCCTTCAGGGTTGGCCTGGCCGAGTCCTTCAGTCTTCGCCAATCGGCCACGGGCACGAGGACGGCAGCCTCCGCACCCCGTTTGGTGACGGACTGTGGGCCTTCCTTCAGGCAGGCTTCGAGCATTTCACTGAATCGTGCCTTCGCATCTTGAACCGGCCAAGCTCGCATCGTCTTCTCCGTCCAGCGTATATGACTAGTCAGATAACTAGTCCTTTATGATGCCCTTGACAAGGCCTTGCGGCCGGGACGGCGCTGCGCGGGCTCACGAGCAGGGTCACCGCGGTTGCGGGTCGTCACCGGAAAGCCTGGCGCGCTATGGGATAGATTTGGCGGGCCACGAACGACGATGAGGAGTACTACGTCTACGCTATAGCCCTATAGGTCGTCGACTCACCTGCCGGAGCAATCTGTGTCGGAGCAATCTGAAGCTGGGCGATCCGTCAATCTGGCGTTTGAAAGAGCGATGCATATGGCATGAGCCTGTAAGCGGCCTCCAGCGCCTCTTCAACAGCAGGCAACTGCGCATCCAAGTCGAGGTTCATATTGATTGCAGGTATTTTGATCGCCAACGAAGCGGTCTCCCCTTTTTGCACAACAGCAATATCATCTGGCCAGTCCGACTTAACCGCAAGGATGTCCGCGATCTTGCGTTTCGAGAAGCCAATCTCCATCACTTGCTGATCGAACTTGTGGTGCATGTTGACGCCTTTTGGAAAATCATGTCCTTTCAAGATGATCCAGTTTGATTTGCTGCCCCGGCTCTTCGGGCGTGCCATTTGGATTCGGGGGTGTCGCCGCCGAAGGTATTCCCAGTATTTCA
>DATGFU010000526.1:0-8638 GCA_035308865.1 Allostellaceae bacterium
GCTCTCAGCCCCTTGGGGTCGGGCTCGATGCGCCAACCTCCGCGGTTGCTGTGCTTCGCGAGCGGCAGATCGATCGTGCCGCTCTCCGCCACGGGACCGCCGGCGCAGATCGCCCAGTAGAGCTTGCCGACCTTCCCGGCCTGGAAAAGCCGCCCGAGCCGGGTCCTTGCCTTGGGATGCCGCGCCAGCACCAGACATCCGGAGGTGTCGCGGTCCAGCCGATGCGCCGGAACGGGCACGTGGCCGAGGCCGAACGTCAGGTAGCGGGTGAAGTCCTCGACCGACTGCGCTCCGCCGGGACCGCCATGAACCGGCAGCCCCGCGGGCTTGTCGAGGATCAGGAGGTTGGCGTCGCGCAGCAGGATACGGTCGGCGATCTCGTCCGGCGTCATGGCGCGAAGGTGGCGTGTTGACGCCGTCGGCGCAACCGCCGAAGGTCCGGCCGCCATGGAAAAACTGACGATCCGCCGCCCCGACGACTGGCATGTCCATTTGCGCGATGGCGCGATGCTTGCGGCGGTGCTGCCCTTTACCGCCTGCCGTTTCGCCCGCGCCATCGTGATGCCGAACCTGACGCCGCCGGTGACGAGCGCAGATGCGGCCGACGCCTATCGGGGGCGCATCCTGGCGGCGCTGCCGCCCGGTCTCGACTTCACGCCGCTGATGACCTGCTACCTCACCGATGCGACCGATCCGTCAGCGCTCGCGGCCGGCTTCGGGCGCGGCAGCTTTGCCGCGGCCAAGCTCTATCCGGCGCACGCGACCACCAACTCGGCCGCGGGCGTGACCGATGTCGCGCGCCTCGCCCCCGTCTTCGAGCGCATGGCGGCGATCGGCATGCCGCTGCTCGTTCACGGCGAGGTGACCGATCCCGAAGTCGATATCTTCGATCGCGAGGCGGTGTTCCTCGAACGCGTGCTCATCCCGCTGCGCCGTCGAATCCCCGGCCTGCGCATCGTGCTGGAACACATCACGACCGCCGAGGCCGCCGCCTATGTCGCCGAGGCCGAGCCCGGCATCGCTGCCACGGTCACGCCGCATCATCTGATGATCAACCGCAACGCCATCTTCGCCGGCGGCATCCGGCCGCATGCCTATTGCCTGCCGGTCGCGAAGCGTGAGCGCCACCGTCAGGCGCTCCGGCGCGCCGTCGCCTCCGGCAGCGAGCGGTTCTTCCTCGGCACGGACACCGCGCCGCACGTCATCGCCGCCAAGGAGGCGGCCTGCGGCTGCGCCGGCATCTTCTGCGCGCCTGTGGCGCTCGAAGCCTATGCGACGGTGTTCGAGGAGCTGGGCGCGCTCGATCGCCTCGAGGCGTTCGCCAGCCTGAACGGACCCCGGTTCTACGGGATGGCGGCGAATGATGGGATGCTCACGCTAGAGCGCACCCCGTTGCCGGTGCCCGAGCTCGTGGCCGAGGCGGCGGGCGGCGTCTCGCCGTTCCTCGCAGGTCAAACCTTGCCCTGGCGGATCGTCGACGGACGCTGACAACGCCGCGCGGCGTGCCATACTGCGAAGCGTCTGCCGCCATCGGCCAGGGAGGCTCAGACGCATGCGCAAACTCGCCGGGCTGTTGAGCGCCCTGATGCTCACGGCGAACGCCTCTGCCGAGACCTGCAAGCTCGATCGGATCGCCGCCATTCCGGCCCACGTCACCGACGACGACCAGCTCCTGATCGACGCCGAACTCGACGACAAGCCGGTGACCTTCGGGATCAGTACCTATGTGACGTTCACCGCCCTCATGCCGAGCGCCGTGAAGCGGTTCGGACTTCAGTCCGCGACGATCCACGGCATTCGGTTCTTCTACGGGCGCGAACTCTCCGACGTCTCGAAGATCCCGTCGCTTTCCTTCGGCGGCGTTGCCCTGCATGACGAGACGGTGCCGGTGCTGCCGGACGCCGCCGACCGCCCGGACGGGCCCGCCGGCATCCTCGCCGGCGACCTGCTGCGGCAATACAATCTCGAAGTCGATCCGGCCGGGCACGCGGTCTATCTCTATAAGCCGAACGATTGCGATCACCCGCCCGTGTATTGGGCCAAGGAGTGGTTCGAGCTGCCGCTTCAGGTTGGCAAGACCGTCCGGCCCCTCGCCTTCATCACCGTCGACGGCCAGGAACTGCGGGCGGTCGTCGACACCGGATCGACGCGATCGGTCGTGACCGAGGCCGCCGCCCATACGATCCTCGGCCTGCATGACGGCTCGCCGGAACTGCAGAGCGTCGGCACCGATCTCGGGCCGGACGGCTTCTCACGCCCGAAATTCCGCCACACGGCGTCGACCTTGGTGCTCGGCGGCGTGACGTTCCGGAACATCGATCTCGACGTCTGGCCGCTGCATCCGACCTATTTCAAGAGCCAGAGCCACATATCCGCGTACGACCGGCTGCAGCCCGACATGTTCCTCGGGATGCACGAGCTGAAGCGCTTCCGCTTCTATATCGATTATGGGGCAGGCAAAATGTACTTTACTCTTGAGCCGGGCTCGAGCGCGCTGAACGGATAGACAACAGGAGAGCCAGCATGAGCGTCCCCAGGATCGCCGTCTCCCTCGCCGTCGTTGCGCTAAGCGGGGCGGCCTTGAGTGCCGCCGCGGCCAATGGCTGCAAGCTCGAGCGTGAGGCATCGCTGCCCGCGCATCTGGCCGCCGACGACCGCCTGGTGGTCGACGCCAGGGTAGAGGGCAGGCCGGTGGCGTTCCTGTTCAGCCCCGCCCTCGCCTACAGCGCGCTGACCAGCGCGACGGCCGAGCAGGCATCCTCGCCGATCTTCGAGCAGCGGCGGCGCTCGGCTTTCCATGACGGGACCAAGCTGACGCGGGAGACCATGGTGTCGAATCTCGACATCGGCAACATGTCGTACGTCAACCAGTACATGCCGGTGCTCGAGTCCGGCGCCGTGCCCGACGGTATCGGCGGGATCGTCGGCGCCAACCTGCTCCGGCATGACGACATCGAGGTCGACCTGACGGGTGGCATGGTCAGCATCTATGCGCCGAGCCGGTGCGGCCAGACGCCGGTCTACTGGGCGAAGGACTGGTTCGAGCTGCCGGTTCGTGCGACGGGCGAAGGCGATCGCCTGATCGCCTCGATCACGGCCAACGGCAAGCCGTTGCAGGCCATGATCGATTTCGGTGCGGGTCGGTCGGTGCTGACGCCTGCGGCGGCAGCCTCGGTGCTGGGTTCGTCCAGCACGACGAAGGGTGACATCGGAAGCCTCGCCATCGGAAGTATCACCTTCCATGCGGTGAGTGTCGACGTCCGCCCGTTCGCGCCGGCCGATATCGCGCCTGGCGAGGCCGCGCCCGCCGCCGACATGCTGATCGGCATGCACGAGTTCAAGCGGCTGCGGACCTACGTCGATTATACCGACGGGAAGCTCGCCTTCACGCTCGCCGGCAACGAGGCGGCCGCCGGACGCTAAGGTGAAAACCCAATCAAGCTATTGATCCAATAGAGGTACAGCTCCGATCGAGTCGCGCCCCTAGCCCAGGATCATGTCATATGGCGGGCAATGTCGCCGGCCATTTGCAGTGCCGGTTCGTCGGCAGGGATTGGCGCCAGGAAGCGGCCGTCTGGTCCCATCAGGTACAGCACGGAACTATGGTCAACCGAATAGTCGTCTCGGCCGACGCCCGAGCGCCGGATGGCCGTATAAACGTGAAACTCACGTTCGACACGGCTGATCTGATCGGACGTGCCAGTGAGCCCGATCAGTCGCGGGCTGAACGCCGCCGCGTACTGCCCTACAACCTGCGGCGTATCTCGCTGCGGGTCGACGGTGATGAAGAGCGGCTGAAGTTCGGCCGATTTGGCACCCAGTGCCTTGAGCGCGTCTGCGACTCTTTGCAGGGTGATCGGGCACACGTCCGGACAGAAGGTGTATCCGAAATAGATCAGCACGTACTTGCCGCGGAGATCACGGTCGGTGACCGGCTTTCCGTCCCCGCCAGTCAGCTCGAACGGGCCGCCGATCGACGACGCCCCTACCAGCGGTGCGGGCAGTAACCACAACGCCCCGCTGCCTAGCAGCAGCATGGCAAGTCCCGCGGTGACGATCGCGAGCGCCCGGCGCTCACGCTCGCGGGCACGGTGCGCCTTCCGGCTATTTGTGATGGGCATGAGCGGCCTCGGTCGTCCTGATTGGATGAGTGCAGATCTGCCGAATCTCTGCCAGCAGAACCTCGGGATCGTCCCAGCCGCCGTCCGGCACCCCGATCGCCGGCCCATCCGGGCCCTGCATGGCGCGCAGCCAACCGTTCGGATCGATCAAGAAGCGTGTTCCGGCCAGGGTCTCGGGTGCCAGGCCGGAAACGATTTGGTAGGCCTGCCTGACCGCCGCGTCTCCGGTAGCGCATGCCTTGGTCGGGACGTGCGCGGCACTGACCGGCGGAACGATGACCGTGACTGTGTCGACCGGAACGTCGGCCGGGACCTGCGGCAGCGGCGCCGATGCCTCCGTCTGGAACGCGAGGAACACTACCTTGCCTTGCAGTTGATCCAATGTGACGGTGCGGCCGTCACGGCACTCGGCCTCGAATCCCGGCGCCCGCACCGGCAACGGCCAAGTTCCGTTCGCCATTCGGCCAATGCCGGCGTTTCGAGCGCGTATGAAGTCGATGAGCGCCCACCGCTGACCATCGTCGAGCTGATCAGCGAAGCCCGGCATGGCCAATCCGCCCTCAGGCGCCTCTATGCCATGCGACAGCCACCAATACAGCTCGCCATCGCTGTGCGCCCAGAGATGCGGTGCGGTCAGATCCGCCGGGGGGGCAGGCAGCTCTTGCGCCAATGGCCCGTCGCCGCGACCTTCAATGCCATGACACCCGGCGCAGTGCCGTGGATACAGCGCCGCCCCGACGACGATTGTCGCGGCTGCAAAGCCCGTCGGCGAGTGATAGTAGCTGGTCGGATAGGCCCGAGCGAACAGCAGACCGAGATGCGGGACCGCTAGCCAGGCGATCACCAATGAAACGGCGATCGCGGGCCAGCGGAGCCGCCTGACGGCGATGCCGGCTGCCACGAGCGCCATCGCCCCGGCCAATGCCAGGACTGCTTCGGCCACTTCCCGCCCGAAATCCGGATCTTCCCGAACGGTGACGAGGCTCGGCTGGTCTGTGAACGGCCACACCGGCTGCAGATGGATGGCGGGCGGGAGGCTGCTCAACGTCCCGGCGGCGGCCACGACGAGAAGTCCCGCCACTGTCTGCAGGGCAATGCTGCGAACCAGCAATCGCTTCGCCCGAACGGGTTCATCATGCAGCAGCGCGGGTGCCAGACGGTAGCGATTGAGAGCGGCGAAGCCCACGAGGAGAGCCAACCCGACGCCCTTGAGCAGCGCCATCCAACCGTAGGCGGTGCCGACCAGGCCGGGAATGCTGCCAATCAGCACCCATCCCTGATAGATGGCCGACACGACCATTCCAGCGATGCAGAGCTTCCCGAGCGGCGAGAAATACCGGCAGGCGACCGCGGCCGGCTTGAACGGTGCGGATCGCACCACCACCAGCAAGGGCAGCAATCCGCCCAGCCACGCGCCGGCCGAGAGCAGATGGACCACGTCGGAGGCGAACAGAAAGCTGACGGCGCCGAACATCGACAGCGCATGGCTGCTTCCGGCCTGCGATGCCATGGCTACGACAGACAGGGCGGCCGCGAGCCGCCAGCGAAGGATGTGCCGCGCCCGGCCAAGCGCGACGCCGGCGCCGACGAGGGCCGCAAGCTTCACCAGAATCGCGTGCCCGAAGCTCATTCGGAACAACACGGTTGGGAGAGCAGTCGCCGTCTCCGAAAATGTCTTGGCGTCGGCGATCACTGCCGTCTGGAAGGCCAGCCAGCCGATGGCCGCCGCCACCGCGAGCACAAGGCTGAACCAGGCAAACCGCCAGAGCCGCCGGTCGACGACCTGCACGATCTCCGGCGACATCCGATCGAGCGCCTTGGGTGCCACAAGGCAGCGAAAGACAAGCACGCCGTAAACCGACATGAGAGAAGCGACCGAAAGACTCCGGACGATGGCGAGCAGAACCCCGCCATCGCCAAGATCGAACGGCGGAACGGCACCGTTCAGCATGCCTAGGGCGCCACCGTGAAGCTGAAGCTGCCCTGGGTCTTGTGTGTGTCGACCGAAGTGACGTGCCAGGTTACCTCATACTCCCCCGGCGGCAACGGCTTGAGGCTGACGGTCAGGATGTGAGCGTCCGCCGGCGAGGAGTGCGTGTCGCCGGCATCCACGACATTGCCTTGGGCGTCCTGGACGTCGATCTTGCTGAAGCTCGGCTCGACCTCCTGCGTGTAGGTGATGCTCACCTCCCTGGGCGCAGTCTGGATTGTGCTGCCGACCAGCGGCACGGCGCTTACCATGAACGCATGCCCGGAGGCGCAGAGAGGAACCAGGGCAATGGCCGCGATGGCGAATAGGAACTTCTTCATGTTGCCGCCTCCCCTACATCTTCATGCCCGGCATGCTGCCGGAGGAATTGGCGTCCTTGCCGACGGTTACCGTGGTCGTAACGGCGCCCGCCTTGTCGAAGTGCAATGTCATCGGGAAGGTCTGACCAAGCGTCAGCGGCCCCTTCAGCGCCTCGAGCATGATGTGCATGCCCATCGGCTGAAGTGCGACGGTGGCGCCTGGCGTGACATCGACCGCGGCGAGCGGACGCATCGTCATGACCCCGTTCGTCTCCGCGCTGACATGCAGGCTTGCCGTGCCGGCGATTTCGGTCGAGACGGCGGTCAGGCGGTCGTCTGCCGCGCCGTGGTTGACAAGTGTCAGGTAGACGGCTGCGTTGCGAGCCGTTGCCGGCGTGGGACGGGTCCACGCATGCTGGACCTCGATGGGGCCCGACGGCATGCCGGGCATATTCTTGTCGTCGACGTGGATCAGCGACCCCGCGGTCGAGCTGATGGAGTGATCTTCGGCGGGATGGGCGCTGCCGCTCACCAGCGCCGTCAAGACGAGGATCGAAAGGGCTGATCCGTGCATGATCGGTCTCCTTAGCCGACGTTTAGAACAGGGGTTTGCCGATGGACTTCGGGAACAGGTCATCGAGGTAGCAGTGGAACTGCACGATGAATCCCGTGCCGTTGCCTGAGGCCCGCGTTGCCGGGATCAGCGCCTCGATGCCGAGCTGGTATCCGCCCATTTCGGCCAGCACACCGGGCGCGATGGTACCGATCGTGGTATTGCCGTGGGGCGATGTGGCGGGGGTCGAGTAGGAGAATTCGACCAGCGGAATCAGGCCATCGACCCATCTCGGCCAGCCGTAGTCCTTCACCTGCGTGGTGAGGTAGGGGAGGCTGTATTGGACCGAGAACCCGACGTTCCAGAAATTGGGATTGAATTGCTGTCCGCCGGAAAGGTTTTGGACCGGCTCTTCGGCGATCTGGTAGGCCAGTTCGCCGGTGACCGCGAGCGGGCGGAGCAGCCCCATGCTCCGTGGCAGGTCACCGAACCCCTTGCCGGCATAGAGGGTGGGCGCCGTCGTTCCGGCGCTGTCGGCCAAGCCGTGGTTTACCGCCCCGACGCCGCCGAACTCCTTCTGCACGCCGATGGACATCAGGATCTCGTGCGGTTCGTTCCGGAAAAACTCGTATTTGAGCGTGAGGACCGGGTCGTCCCATCCGTAGTTGTTGCCGCCGAGCGTCCCGGGCTGGTGAATGACGCTGTAGCCGTCATTGAAGGCGAAGCCGAACCCGCTAAGGATCGTCTTGTCCCACTCGAAGCCGATATCGGTCTCGCTCGTGGGGCCGTTTGGCTGCCAGTCGATCGTCGGAAACGACAGCTCGTCGCCGACCGCGGGGTCGTCGATCGTGAGCGTAGCGGGGAAGATTCTGGCGCCGGCTATCCCGTGCGCGCCGGCGGTAAGCGGCAAGGTGAGGCCCGCACACGCGAGCATCGCCGCCGAGAGCGGTCGAACCATATCGTGTTCCTTCGGAGCAGAGAGACGAAAGCGCCGCCGAGGCGGTGCAGGCTCAGACTCGCGCTGGCTCCGCAGGAGGACCCCGCGGCGACGCCGCCTCGGCGACGCTTGCTGACAGGTCCGAACGATCGACACGACCAAGCGCTCCGCCCGTTTGGCCGAGCGCCTTGAAGACGGAAGGAATGTCGGGCGGCAACCAGGCAGTGGCATGTGCCGCGGCGGCACAGAGCGGACATTCTTGACAGGCCGGCAGTGACTTGCCGCCGGATTCGCGGTGTCCGGTGCCGGGTCCATCGACCGCGCCGCAGATCGGGTACCCGGCCGCGTCCGCAGAGCTGTGCGGCCCCGCCATCAGCGGCAGCGCAACAATACCGACGAAGGCATGGCAAAGGACGGACACGAGCGCCGCCAATACGCCGCCGCGTCGTCGCAGATATCCGGATGTGCAGCGGCTGCTCATCTTCCCCTTACGCTGCCGGACCGCCATCGTTTACCATAACAGGGTTGAGGGCTTGGAACGAGAGAGCATCGCCACGACCGCACGCCGTCGGACCGGCGTACAAACCGAACCGATCCATCGTACGTCGCGCCGGCACCGGAGATCCTCCGGATACGCCTGCCACTGCCGCCAAGGCATCGCTCCCCTACATCTAAGGCCGCTTCAACAGGAGCGCCGCCATGCCGGCGCCGCAGGCCGTCCCGACGCAGGCGCCGGCG
>DATGFU010000527.1:0-6297 GCA_035308865.1 Allostellaceae bacterium
TGGTCTTCACCAGCGGCCCGAAATCCTTGTCCTTGACCGCCCGCTTGTTCTCCTGGAATCGGCCGCGATCGAAGCCGTAGGCCATCGCCTCGTCCTGCAGGTCGCACTCGCCGCCCTGGTCGCAGATCGGGCAGTCGAGCGGATGGTTGATCAGCAGGAACTCCATCACCCCCTTGCGGGCCTTCCGGGCCTTCTCGCTGTTGGTGTGGACGACCATGCCCTCGCCGACCGGCATCGCGCAGGACGCCACCGGCTTCGGCGACTTCTCCATCTCGACCAGGCACATGCGGCAGTTGCCGGCGATCCCGAGCCGGTCATGGAAGCAGAAATGCGGCACCTCGATGCCGGCGATCTGGCAGGCCTGGAAGATCGTCGCCCCCGCCGGCGCTTCGACCTCCTGCCCGTTGATGGTCAGCTTCGGCATTCGAAACTCGCCTGCGCTAAGCTCCCCCTCCCCTTGCGGGAGGGGGATGGGGGGAGGGGTAATTCCGGATGAGCGAGGATTTCGTTCGGCAGCTTCGAGCCAACCAAACCGACGCCGAAGCTAAGCTGTGGCAGCACCTGCGGCGCAAGGGAATCGCTGGACTGCGGTTCCGTCGCCAGTTCCCGCTCGGCCCCTACATCGTTGATTTCGTGTGCCTCGGGAAGTGGCTCGTCATAGAACTCGACGGCGGGCAGCATGCGGAACGAGTCAATGCTGATGTGCGCCGAACCGAATGGCTCAACGAACAAGGCTTCGAAGTCGTGCGTTTCTGGAACAACGATGTGCTGAGTAACATCGAAGGCGTGCTGACCATTATTCGCCAGCGCCTGGATTGATGGGGGCACGCCCCTCCCCCTGACCCCCTCCCGCAAGGGGAGGGGGAATGGAGCGTTCCCCCTCCCCTTGCGGGAGGGGGTCAGGGGGAGGGGTCGAAAAGTCCCCGCCATCACGCCGCCGCCTTCTGCGCGGTTTCGCGGTACTTCGCGATACGGGCTTCCATCTCGGGGCGGAAATGGCGGATCAGGCCCTGGACCGGCCAGGCGGCAGCGTCGCCGAGGGCGCAGATCGTGTGGCCTTCGATCTCATAGGAGACCTCCAGCAGCGTGTCGATCTCGTCGACGCTCGCGTTGCCCGTGACCATCCGCTCCATCACCCGCCACATCCAGCCCGTGCCTTCGCGGCAGGGCGTGCACTGGCCGCAGCTCTCGTGCTTGTAGAACTGCGAGAGCCGCGCGATCGCCTTGATGATGTCGGTCGACTTGTCCATGACGATGACTGCCGCGGTGCCGAGACCGGACTTGACGTCTCGCAGGCTGTCGAAATCCATCAACACCGTGTCGCAGATCGATTTCGGCAGCACCGGCACCGAGGCCCCGCCGGGGATGATGCCCAGCAGATTGTCCCAGCCGCCGCGCACGCCGCCCGCATGGCGCTCGATCAGCTCCTTGAGGGGGATCCCCATCTCCTCTTCGACGTTGCACGGCTTCTCGACGTGCCCGCAGATGCAGAAGACCTTGGTGCCGACGTTCTTCGGCCGCCCGATCCCGGCGAACCAAGCCGCCCCGCGCCGGAAGATGGTCGGCACGACGGCGATGCTCTCGACATTGTTCACCGTCGTCGGGCAGCCGTAGAGCCCGACTGCCGCCGGAAAGGGCGGCTTCAGCCGCGGCTGGCCTTTGCGGCCTTCGAGGCTTTCGAGCAGCCCTGTCTCCTCGCCGCAGATATAGGCGCCGGCGCCGCGATGGAGATAGAGGTCGAAGGCATAGCCCGAGCCGCAGGCATCCTTGCCGATCAGGCCGGCCTCGTAGGCCTCGTCGATTGCGTGCTGAAGGGCCACCGCCTCGTTGCGGAACTCGCCGCGAATATAGATGTAGCAGGCATGGGCGCCCATCGCGACCGAGGCCAAGAGGCAGCCTTCGACCAGCTTGTGCGGGTCGTGGCGCATGATGTCCCGGTCCTTGCACGTGCCGGGCTCGGACTCGTCGGCGTTGACCACGAGATAGCTCGGCCGCCCGTCGCTCTGCTTCGGCATGAACGACCATTTCATGCCGGTCGGGAACCCGGCGCCGCCGCGGCCGCGCAGGCCCGAATTCTTGCACTCCTCGACCAGCCAGTCGCGGCCCTTGAGGATCAGGCCCTTGGTGCCGTTCCAGTCGCCACGCGCCCGCGCCCCTTTGAGGAATGGGTCGTGAAGCCCGTAGAGATTGGTGAAGATGCGGTCTGCGTCACGCAGCATCGCCGCCCCCATTGAAGTGCAGCGTGGTCAGCGTCTGCGGCCCGCCGACCGGGGCGGAGGTCTGGCGGCCGATGGTCGAACCCTTGGGCGGCACCTCGCCCTTGGCCAGCGCGTCGATCAGCGCCTCGGTCCGCGGCCCGTCCAGATCCTCGTAGAAATCGCCGTTGTTCAGCTGGACGATCGGCGCGTTGACGCAGGCGCCGAGGCACTCGACCTCGCTGAGCGTGAACTTGCCGTCCGCCGTGGTCTCGCCGATGCCGATGCCGAGCTTGCGCCGGCAGGCCTCGACGACCTCGTCCGAGCCGCGCAGCCAGCACGGGGTGGTCGTACAGATCTGCAGCTGCCACCTGCCGACCGGCTTGAGGTTGAACATCGTGTAGAAGGTGCCGACCTCGTAGACGCGGATCGGCGGCATGTCGAGGAGCTCGGCCACGTAATCCATGGCTGCCCGCGGCACCCAATTCACCTGCTCCTGGACGATGTAGAGCAGCGGGATGACCGCGCTCGCCTGGCGCCCCTCGGGGTATTTCGCGATCACGGCTTTCGCCTTCGCCAGGTTCTCCGGCGTGAAGGCGAAGCTCGCCGGCTGGTCGACATGGCCGTCGTCGTGGCCGCTCATCGGTCGATCTCGCCGAAGACGACGTCCATGGACCCGATGATCGCCACGACATCGGCCAGCATGTGGCCCTTGCCCATGAAGTCGGTCGCCTGCAGGAACGGGTAGCCCGGCGCACGGATCTTGCAGCGATAGGGCTTGTTCGAGCCGTCGGACACGAGATAGACGCCGAACTCGCCCTTGGGCGCCTCGACCGCCGTGTAGGTCTCGCCCGCCGGCACGTGATAGCCCTCGGTGTAGAGCTTGAAGTGATGGATCAGGGCCTCCATCGACTGCTTCATCTCGGCCCGCGGCGGCGGCGCCACCTTGCGGTCATTGATCATGACGGGTCCGGGCGGCATCTGCGCCATCGCCTGCTCGATGATGCGGACGCTCTGCCGCATCTCCTCCATGCGGATGAGGTAGCGGTCCCAGCAATCGCCGTTCTTGCCGATCGGAATGTCGAAATCCATCTCCGCGTAGACGTCGTAGGGCTGCGATTTCCGCAGGTCCCAGGGAATGCCGGCACTGCGCAGCATCGGCCCGGAAAAGCCCCAGTCCAGCGCGTCCGCGGCAGTGATCACGCCGATATCGACCGAGCGCTGCTTGAAGATGCGGTTCTCGGTCAGCAGCCGCTCGAGATTGTCGATCCGGGGCGGGAAGGCCTTGCAGAACGCGACGATGTCCTCCGCCAGACCCGCGGGCAGATCCTGGTGCACGCCGCCGGGGCGGAAATAGTTGGCGTGGAATCGCGCGCCGCAGACCCGCTCGCAGAACTCCATCAGCCGCTCGCGGTCCTCGAAGCCCCAGAGGATCGGCGTGATCGCGCCGATATCGTTGGCGAAGGCGGTGATGTTGAGCAAGTGATTGAGGATGCGTCCGATCTCGGCATAGACGACGCGGACGAACTGGCCCCGCCGCGGCGGCGTGATGCCGAGGAGCTTCTCGGTCGCCAGCGCGAACGCGTGCTCCTGGTTCATCGGCGCGACGTAGTCGAGCCGGTCGAAATAGGGCAGCGCCTGCATGTAGGTCTTGTACTCGATCAGCTTCTCGGTGCCGCGGTGCAGCAGTCCGATATGCGGGTCGCAGCGCTCGACGATCTCGCCATCCATTTCGAGGACGAGACGGAGCACCCCATGCGCGGCAGGGTGCTGCGGTCCGAAATTGACGTTGTAGTTGCGAATGTCGGGCGCCGCCTCGTCGCCGCCGAGATCCTCGATGCGGAGCGGTTCGGCCATCACCCGCCTGCCTTCTCGTCGCCGGGCAGGATGTGGCCCATCCCCTCCCAGGGCGAGACGAAATCGAAATTGCGGAACTCCTGCTTGAGCTTGACCGGCTCGTAGACGACCCGTTTCTGCTCCTCGTCGTAGCGGACCTCGACATAGCCGGTCAGCGGGAAATCCTTGCGGAGCGGATGCCCGTCGAACCCGTAATCGGTGAGGATCCGCCGCAGATCCGGATTGCCGGCGAAGAGCACGCCGAACAGGTCCCAGATCTCGCGCTCGTACCAGCCGGCGACGCTGAAGACGCTGACGACGGACGGGACGGGCGTCTCCTCGTCCGCCGTCGTCTTCACCCGCACGCGCCGATTATGCTTGAGGCTCAGGAGGTTGTAGACGACCTCGAAGCGCTCCTGGCGGGCCGGGTAGTCGACGGCGGTGATGTCGACCAGAACCTTGAACAGCAGTCGCGGGTCGTCGCGCAGCCGGGTCAGCGTCTCGGCGATCCGGTCGCGCGTCACCCAGACGATCGCCTCGTCGTTCACCACCTCGAATCGAGCGGCGTCGCCGGCGAGCGTTTCGGAGAGCGTCGAGCCGAGCTCGGTCAGGGCTTGCGTCATCCTGGGTGTTCCGGAGACTCAGCGAGCGAACACGCTGCTGCGGCGAATCTTCTTCTGCAGCTGCAGAATGCCATAGACCAGCGCCTCCGCCGTCGGCGGGCAGCCCGGCACATAGATGTCGACCGGGACGATCCGGTCGCACCCGCGCACGACGCTGTAGCTGTAGTGATAATAGCCGCCGCCATTGGCGCAGGATCCCATCGAGATCACCCAGCGCGGCTCCGGCATCTGGTCGTAGACCTTGCGGAGCGCCGGCGCCATCTTGTTGGTCAGCGTGCCGGCGACAATCATCACATCCGACTGGCGCGGGCTGGCGCGCGGCACCACGCCGAACCGGTCCAGATCGTAACGCGAAGCATAGGCCTGCATCATCTCGACGGCACAGCAGGCGAGCCCAAAAGTCATGGGCCACAGCGAGCCGGTGCGCGCCCAGTTCACCAGCTTGTCGAGGCTCGCGACGATAAAGCCCTTGTCGTGCAGCTCCTCGGTCGCGCGCGCCAGGACCGCGTCCTGCTCGGGGCCGGGCGGGAGCGAGGGGACGGTCTCGATCACTCCCATTCGAGCGCTCCCTTCCGCCATTCATAGATGAAGCCCACCGTCAGCACGCCGAGGAACACGACCATCGACCAGAACCCCAGCATCCCGATCTTTCCAAGCGCCACCGCCCAGGGAAAGAGGAATGCGACTTCGAGATCGAAGATGATGAACAGGATGGCGACGAGGTAGTAGCGCACGTCGAACTTCCGCCTGGCGTCGTCGAACGGATCGAAGCCGCATTCGTAGGGCGACAGCTTCTCGGAATCGGGCTTGCTGGGCCCGACGATCCAGGACAGCCCGACCGCCGCGATGCCGATGCCGACCGCGAGGCCCAGGAAGATCAGGATCGGCAGATATTCGCGCAGAAGACTTAACGAGGCCATGTCGTCCGTCCATCGAGAACGCCCGGGCACCCGGGCAGACGGCGGAACGCGGCCCGGCCCAAGGCCGTCGCGAACCGCTGCGAGATATAGAGAGAATACCCCCCGAAGGAAAGCCGGCACGATGCCACGTGCGGCGCCTTATACGGCTCTAGTCGGTCCGATGGCGGGAGTGACGGGGCTCGAACCCGCGACCTCCGGCGTGACAGGCCGGCGCTCTAACCAACTGAGCTACACCCCCGTGCCCGGGCCGAGGCGGTGTGCTACGCCCGCCCTCGCGCCCAAGTCAAGCGCGCGGCGAGCGCCGCAGGGACATTGCCGCGATGCGTCCCTGCCCGGACCGCGGAGTGCGGTCGCGTCAGCGTCCGCCGAGCGCCAAGTCGGCGAGCCTGCGCTCGTCCTCGATCGCCCGGTCGACCGCCTCGATCGCCGTCTGGATGTTAATGAAGCCGGTCGCGAGCTCCCCGAGATTGTCACCAGCAAGCATGATGCCTAACAGCTCGCGGCGCTTGTTCTGAAGCGCCGCGCGAGCTTCCTGGTAGATTTTCAGTCCGGACGCCATGGGGAAACCTCGGATACGGAAGACATCGATCAAATAGCGCAGGCGGCGCTACGCGCCCATCCCTCGGCGCGGGATGGTGGGCGATGACGGATTTGAACCGCCGACCCTCTCGGTGTAAGCGAGACGCTCTGCCGCTGAGCTAATCGCCCCGCCCCAAGACGAAC
>DATGFU010000528.1:0-3924 GCA_035308865.1 Allostellaceae bacterium
TCGCCGGAGGGCTGATCGAGGGCTTCGACGGCGTGACCGCCAGGAACATCGCGACGATCGAGAATTACGGCGACATCACCGGGACCGGTCTCGACGGGATCTACCTCGAGAGGGGCGGGACGATTGCCAATGGATCCGCCGCGTCCTTCGCCGCGCTCGTCCAGGGCGCCGACTCGGGCGTGCTCGTCGAGACGGGCCGCGGGACGATCACGAATTTCGGCACGATCGAGGGCTCGCTCAGCGCCGGCATCTCTCTCGGCGCCGGCGGCTCGGTCATCAATGGCGGTATCGGCGACGCCGGGGTCCTGATCGAAGGCGGCGGCGGTGGCGTGATGGCAAGCGCGGTCGGCACGATCAGGAATTTCGGCACGATCAAGGGCATCGGCGGGGACGGGATCGACCTCGCCGCGGGCGGCACCGTCACGAACCAGGCCGGCGCGGTTATCCAGGGCAACGGGATCGGCGTCGCACTCGGCGGTGCCGGTACCGTCGCGAATTACGGCACGATCGTCGGCGGGATCGACGCCGTCGTTCTGACGGCCGCGACCGATCTGCTCATCGTCGGGGCCGCGGCCCACTTCGTCGGCGCCGTCGTCGGCGACGGGACGATGGAACTCGCCGGGGTCGGCGGCACGATCACCGGGCTCGGGAGCCATGGCACGCTCTCGGGCGGGGCGTCGGGACAGTTCGGCGGGTTTGCGAGCTACATGGTCGCTGCCGGGGGCGACTGGAGCCTGACCGGCTCGAACCAGCTCGCGGCGACCCAGCAACTCACCGACAAGGGCACCCTCGACGTCTCGGCCGCCGGCACGCTCACGTTGCTGGGCACCGGCACGCCGCTCGTCGTTTCGGGCGGCGGAACGCTCGCCAATCTCGGGACGATCGACAATGCCGCCGGCGGGGCGGCCGTCGACCTCGCGGCGGGCCGCCTCTGGAACGGCGCAGCCTCCAACACCGCCGCTCTGATCGAAGGCACGACGAACGTCGTGATCGGGAACGCAGGTGCGGGCACGGTGGCGAACTATGGGACCGTGGAGGCATCCACCTCCGCCGGCGCCCGAGCCATGGCATTTTATCTCGGCGGGAGCGTCACCAACGGCAGCACGGGCGACTTCGCTGCGTTGATCGAGGCGGGTGGCACCGGGGTCCGGATGGAGGGCGCCAGAGGCACGATCGCCAACGACGCGACGATCGTCGGCACCGCCTATGCCGCCGTTCAGCTCACGGCCGGCGGCCTCGTCATCAACGGCAGCGCGTCCGACACTGCGGCCCTGCTCGAGAGCAACGATTTCGGCGTCCGGCTGACGGGCGGCAACGGCACGATCGACAATTTCGGCCGGATCGAGGGCACGGTCCTGCTCGACGAGACGGGCGCCAAGCTCGGTGTGGTCGTCAACGGCGGCGCCAGCGACAAGTCGGCTTCCATCCAGGGCACGGGCAGCGGTTACGCACTCGCCATCCTGGGGGCCATCGGCACCGTCGAGAACTACGGAACGATCGTCGGCGGCGCTGTCGAACTCATGGCAGGCGGTACGGTCCGCAACGGCGATGCCGCCGCCCTGATCGGCGGCGGCGTGACCATCGCCGGCGCCGCCGGCACCGTGGTCAACGACGGAACGATCGAGGGCGGCGTCACGCTCGGGGCGGTGCCAGGCACCATCACCAACTACGGCACGATCCAAGGTGCCACATACGCCGTCGCCCTGGGCTCTTCGCGGGATGTCCTTGTCGCCGAGGCCGGGTCCGATTTCATTGGCGCCTTGGCGGGCGGCGGAGGGACGCTGCAGCTGCAGGCGGGCATCGGCAGCATCGCCGGCAGCATTTCCGGCTTCGGGAAGCTGACCGAGCAGGCCGGTGGTGCCTGGATGCTGTCCGGCGCGCTGACGGCGGGAAGCGGTTCGTCGATGACGCTGGCCGGCGCTTTGACGCTCTCCGGCGGCGGTACGCTGGCCGGGCTCGTCAGCGGGACCGGAACGCTGGCCATGACGGGCGGCAGCTTTGCGGTGAATGCCGGCGCCGCCATCACCGTCGCCGGCTGGTCGCTCGCAGGGACCGCGCGAGTCACGCTTGGTACGGGCCTTTCCTATGCGGGGAGCTTTTCCGAGGGCGCCGGCGCGGCATTGTCGCTCGGTGCGAATGTGCTGACACTCAAGGGAGGCGCCGTCTTTGCCGGCGGCACGATCGATGCGACTCACGGTTTCACGACGAATGCCGCCACGACGCTCGGCGGTCTCGTCTTCGGGGGTTCCGCCACCTGGACCAACAACGGCACGGTGACCGAAACCGGACAGCTGACCCTCGGCGACGCGACCGGTGAGACCGCGCTCTTCGTGATCAATTCGGCTTCCGGCGTCTTCGACATCACCGCCGATGTCGGGATCGGCCTCGCGGCCGGCGGCAGTGCCAGGGTCCAGAATGCCGGGCTGTTCGAAAAGACGGGCGGGACCGGAACCAGCACGATCGCCGCGAGCTTCGCTAATACCGGCACGGTGACGATTGCCGGGGGCACGCTGGCGTTGACCGGCCCCGCGAACTCGCTCGGCGGTACGATCGGCGGCGCCGGCACGCTCGCCATCGGCGGCGGCACCACGACGATCCAGCCGGGGGCGAGCCTGGCGATCGCCGATGTCCAAGTTTCCGGCAGCGCCACGATCGTGACCGTAGCCGAGGGCCTGACCTATGCCGGCACCTTCACGGAGGCGTCCGGCACCGTGTCGGTGGCCGCCGGCGAAATCTTGACGCTGACCGGCAGCTCGACGATCGCGGGCAAGATCGGCGGCGCGGGTGGGCTTGCCGTCACGAGCGGCAGCCTGGCCTTGAACACCGGTGCCGTCCTGTCGGTAGGAAGCGTCGCGCTCAGCGGCGGTGCGACCATCACGCTCGGCGAAAGCCTTACCTATCTCGGATCCTTCAACCAGTCCTCCGGGACCGCCATCGCGATCGGCGCCAACACATTGGCGCTCGATGGGGCGTCGACGATGGCCGGTGCGATCGCCGGCAGCGGCGCGCTCATCTTCGGCGGCGGCAGCGTGACGCTCGCGTCCGGCGCGAGCCTGGGAGTCGGCACGATAAAGCTCAACGGCAGCGGCCCTGGCGTCACCGTCGCGACCACGCTCGCCTATGCCGGCACCTTCGACGAATTCGCCGGCTCGCTGACCATCGCCGCTGACGACGCGCTGACCTTGTCGGGGACCGACGCGATTGCCGGCGTGGTCGGCGGTGCCGGCAGGCTGACGATCGCCGGCGGCACGGCCGTGGCGAGCGCCGGCGCGAGCTTTACGGTGGCCTCGCTGGCGCTGGCCGGCACGGGCTCGCTCTCGCTCGGCGAGAACCTGGCCTATGCCGGTACGCTCACGGCCGCCGCCGGCACGATCATCGCGCTCGGCGGCCATGGCTTGACGCTTTCCGGCACCGACACGCTCTCCGGCGCGATCGGCGGCGCGGGGACGCTGGCCTTCGCCGGCGGCACGGACACGCTCGGTGCCGGCGTCGCGATTACCGCTGCGAGCTGGATGCAATCGGCCGGCGCGATCATCGTCAACGCGAGCCTGACCTATGCCGGCGCGTTCACGCAGTCTGGCGGCACGCTCAGCATTTCCGCCAATGACTCGCTCGTCCTGAGCGGCACCGACACGCTGGCCGCCATCGGCGGCGCCGGCGCGCTCGACATTGCCGGCGGCACCACGACGCTCAACGCCGGCGCGGCCATCACGGTTGCCGCCTGGACCATCGCGGGGAACGGCACGCGTCTGGTTCTCAACGAGAGCCTCAGCTACGCGGGACCCTTCACCGCCGGCGGGGACACGATCTCGCTCGGCGTCGGCGACGCGCTCACGCTGGGCGGCATCGACAGCTTCGCCGGGACGACGGTCTCGGGGAACGGCACGCTGGTGCTCGGCCGGATCGCCGCGGTCTCAGGACTTA
>DATGFU010000529.1:0-2719 GCA_035308865.1 Allostellaceae bacterium
GCCGGTCTGCGTCTGGCAGGGCGGCGAGATCGGCGCCTTCGAGGAGAGTCCCATCGTCTATGACGGGCTGATGTACATCACCCTCCAGTACTCGACGGCCGCGCTCGACCCGCGGACCTGCCGGCGGGTCTGGTTCAATGCCCGCACGCCGGAGACCTCGACGCCCGTCGCCTACAATCGCGGCGTGGCGCTCTATCGCGGCAAGGTGTTCCGCAGCACGCCCGACGGCCACCTGATCGCACTCGACGCCAAGACAGGGCAGCTGCTTTGGGACGTGCGGATGTCCGACACGGACCTCGGCTACTGGCTGAGCGCTGCCCCGGTTGCCTACAAGGGCAAGGTCTTCATGGGCGAGGGCGGCGCCGACTGGGGCGTGAGCTCCCACATCTTCGCCTTCGACGCCGAGACCGGGCGGCATCTCTGGACCTTCAACCCGGTGCCGACCGGCGACATGCCCGGTGCCGAGACGTGGAAGCACGGTTCCGAGCACGGCGGCGGGTCGTTCTGGTCGAGCTTCACCATCGATCCCGCGGCCGGGCTCGTCGATGCCTCCATCGGCAATCCCGCGCCCGATTACGACGGCAGCGTCCGGCCGGGCGACAACCTCTACACGGATTCGGTGGTGGCGCTCGACGCCGAGACCGGCAAGCTCGCCTGGTACGAGCAGCAGACCCCGCACGACCTGCACGACTACGACACGGCCGCCGCGCCGGTGATCTATCAGCGCGGCGGCAAGGAATTCATGGCCGTCGCCAACAAGGGTGGCTGGCTCTTCCTCTACGACCGGAAAACCCATGCGCAGGTCGCGAAGTCCGAGGTGAGCCGCCACGAGAACAGCGATGTACCGGTCACCCGCGACGGCGTGCATGTCTGCCCGGGGATCACCGGCGGCACCGAATGGAGCGGCCCCGCCTATTCGCCCGAGGAAGGGCTGCTCTTCGTCAATTCGGTCGATTGGTGCGGCACCTACAGGCTGACCATGAGCCATTTCATCGAGGGCTCGTCCTATTTCGGCGGCAGCTTCACCTGGGACGACGACAGCAAGGCCGGCGGGTGGATCCGCGCCTTCGACGCGTCGACCGGCCAGCAGCGCTGGGCCTATCACTCGAAGACGCCGATGCTGGCCTCGCTCACGCCGACCGCCGGCGGCATCGTCTTCACCGGCGATCTCGACGGCGATTTCCTGGCGCTCGACCAGGCGAGCGGCAAGGTGCTCTACCGCTTCAACACGGGCGGCGCGGTCGCCGGGGCGGCCTCGACCTATCTTATCGACGGGCGGCAGTATGTGGCCGTGACCTCGGGCAACGCTTCGCAGAGCGTCTGGCACACGACCGGCGCGGCGACGGTCTTCGTCTTCGCGTTGCCGGAGGTCGCTCGCTGAGCCGCTACGCCTCGACGGGGGACCGGGCGGCGTGGAGCGCGCCGAGATAGCCCGAGCCGATCCGGGTCGGCTCGCCCTTCTCCTGATGCACGCCGAGGCCATGCATCATGAAGCGCAGGTACCGGTCGATCAGCTCGGGCGAGAGCGGCTTCACGACATTCTTCTCGACGCAGAAATTCATCAGCAGATAGGACCGGGCGCCGAGCAGCATCGCCGCCAGCGCCTCCAGATCCCCGGGCGAGAAATCGTGCACCTGATGGGCCATCAGGCTGCGGTGCAGCGACCGGCTGTAGCGCGAGATCATCTCGTCGAGATGCGCCTTGAACGCCTTCGGCGCATAGAGCTCCGCCTCGTTCATGACGCGGTACATGTACGGATGCTTGGCAATGTAGGCGAAGTTCGTCTCCAGCCCCTTGCGCTCCAGCTCGACGATGTCCTTGCTGTCGCGCACCGCAAGGCTGATCGCGTCGAGCATCCCCTGGCCCAGCGTCGGCAGGATCTGGTCGAACAGCTCCTGCTGCGACTTGAAATGCAGATAGAAGGCGCCGTGGGCGACGCCGGCGCGGCGGGTGATCCTGGCGATGCTGCAGCCGGCATAGCCGTGCTTGCCGATCACCTTGGCCGCGGCGTTGATCAGCCGCGCCCTCGTGTTCTCGCTCTTCTGCGCACGGGCCGGCGAGGGCGCACGCTTGCGCGGTTGGGGGGAGGTTTCGCTCATGCGGCCTCTATCTCTCTGCTCGGGAGGCTACGGGCGACAGTGAAGCCTCGGCTGTGTCGCCTGAACGCCCGATGCCGCTCCGGATCGGACGGCGATCCGCGACGGGAGAGGAAAGCGCTGTCTGGGTCGGGCATTCGTGCATCCCATTGACGCCCCCCACGGAACGCCTGTCAATATGCGGGCCTCGCGCAGGCCCTTGGAGGCCGCCGCCACGGTGGTTGACGGCCTTGATGACCCCCAATATAGTGACTTGTGAATCACAGTTCAATCGGTTGCGAGGCTTCGAGGGTTACGGCGGTCGATCAGAGGGTTGTCGCTGCCGGACCGCCACGGAGGGGGTGCCGTGCGCGCCGCCCGATCGCGGGACTTGGGCGAGCCGGGCATGACAAGGGAGAGGAGGGCCTAGCGTGCAGATCAGCCGTTCAGCGATGCTCGCCGCCTACCGGCGGATGCGCACGATTCGCGATTTCGAGGAGCGACTCCACGTCGAGAATCCGAAGGGCGAGATCGCCGGCTTCCTCCATCTCTACTGCGGGCAGGAGGCGGTGGCGGTGGGCGTCTGCGAGCACCTGAGCGACACCGACTACATCATCAGCACGCATCGCGGGCACGGGCACTGC
>DATGFU010000530.1:0-18700 GCA_035308865.1 Allostellaceae bacterium
CGACGTGGTGGTGCAGCGCGGCACCAACCATGCCTGGGAGAACCGCACCGACGAGATGGTCCGCATGGCCTTCTTCCACGTCGATGCGGAATTCTCCGGCGAGCTGCTCGAGACGCTGCCGCAGCCGCTGGAGCTGCTGCGCTGAGCTACCGCAGGACGAGCCGGCGCCACTCCGCCGTGCTGTCGGTGAGGACGAAGCCCAGCCGGTCGAGCACGCGGAGCGAGGCGGCATTGCCGGGACGGCACTGCGCGACGATGCGCCGACCCGGCGCCGCCGCCCGCACTTGCCCGATCACTGCTCCCGCGGCCTCGGCGGCGTAGCCGCTTCCCTGGAACCGGCGGCCGATCCAGTAGCCGATCTCGATCTCACCGCCGCCGCGAAGATGGACGCCGACCACCCCGGCGAGCTCGCCCGGGTTCTCCCAGACGCCGACGAAGAGATCCTCCCCGCTCTCGGCCCGCGCGATCAGCGCTGCGGCATCGGCGAGCGTGAAGGGAAGCGGCAGGAACGAGATCGCGCCGGCGATCGCCGGATCGTCGGTGACCGCCTGCAAGGCGACCGCGTCCGCCGCCCTCAGGCGCCGGAGGTCCAGCCGCGCGGTCGCGATCGGCCCGAGCCGGGCGAGCGGGGTCTCCGCTACCGCGCCTTCGGCTGCCACAGGCCCAGCGTGGCGCCGGTCGGATCGATGAAGATCGAGAGGCTGCCCATGTCGGGCACCTCGACATTCTCCCGGATGACCGTGGCGCCCAGCGCCCGCGCCTTGTCGGTCGAGGCCTTCAGGTCGTCGACCGCGACGTAGGGGATCCAGACGGACGGCGCGCCCGGCATCGGATGCTGCATCATGCCGCCGCCGGTGCCCTCGCCGACCCCGATCGTGGTGTAGGTCATGTCGCCGAACTTCATCTCGTTGAGCGACCAGGCGAAAAGCTCGCCGTAGAAGGATTTCGCCTTGCCGATATCGCTGCTGTTGAGTTCGATATGCACGAACGGATTGGCCATGGCCCTGCTCCCTGGACGGGTTGGATGAGGTAGCGCGATGCTACGCCCGGCCGGCGACGCTATGATGACCGCGGCTCAGGCCATCGTCCACACGAAGACGGTGCCCGTCGTTTCGCTCTCGACCTTCTCCTCGGCCGCGACGCGGAGGCCACGCTCGGCCAGCACGAAGCGGATGCCGACCCAGTCGCTCCAGCGCGTGATGCCGGTGACGCCCTCGCCCGGAGAGAGGCCGAATCCTGCGCGGGCTTCGCGCCAAAGGCGCTGGTCCTGGCCGGCGATGTCGAAAATCCGGCGGCCATCGCGTGCGGCCTGCTCGGCGAAGCGCCGGCCAGCGGCCAGGCGGCTGTCATAGACCACGAGGCGCGGCGTTGTGGCGATGGCGGCGGCGGGCAGGCCCGCCGCGAGGACCGCGCCGCCCGAGAGGGCAAGGAACGCACGGCGGCCGGTCATTTCGGCCTCGGCCCGGCGAGATAGGCCGCGATCGCATCGAGCTCGGGATCGGTCACCTCGACCCGGCTCAACCGCGGCATCGCGACCTTCCCGTTGCGTACCACAGTCCTGATGTAATCGGCGGTCAGATCCGTCCGCTCTTCCAGCAGCGCGGGCCCCGCCATTTGCCCCTCCCGCACGCGCGCCGCCAGCACGTTGGTGCCCATGCCCCCCCTCAGGTGGCAATAGCCGCAGCGATTGCGGAACAGCTGGTGGCCGTCGCGGCCGCTGGCCAGCCGGTCGCCTGGCGGCGGCGCGCCGCGGCTCTGGTAGATCGGGATCGGCTGGCTGCCCTGCTCGGGTCCGCTGCGCGCCGTCTGCCCATGGCCGTCGAGCGACGCCAGCAGGACGAGCGCGAGCGGGGCGATCCACGCCGGCTTCATATCGCCCGCCCCTCGGCGGCCAGCGACTGGTAGGCGCCCGGCCACACGCCCTGCTTGCCGGGCGCGATGATGCCGTTGGGGTCGAGCGCGTTCTTGACCGTCTGGTTCAGCCGGCCGAGCGCGCCGCCGTTGAAGTCGAAGGTGGCGGCGACCTGGTCCATCCAGCCGAGATGGGTGCGGTATTCGCCGTAGCCGGCCTGCTTGGCGTCGGCGACCAGATCGTTGAACAGGGCCCGCACCCGCTTCACCTGGTCGGGCTGGTCGCGATCGTAGAGCAGCATATTGATGTTGTTGCAGAAGCGGCCGCCGATCGTGAAGCTCGCATAGAAATCGAAGCCGTGCTCGGCGATAAGCTGCCGCGACCGCTTCAGCTGTCCCATCACATGCTCGCTGGTCGCGGGCACGACCGGCGAGAATCCCATATGCGCGCCGCGCCCGCCGACCCAGTCGGCCATCTGCAGCGCCACGGCGCTGGGCACGCCCATGGTCGGATCCTGCGACGGGATCGGGTCTCCCGGATGCCACCAGTTCTCGCTGAATTCGGCATCGATGCGCGGGCGGAAGGCCTTCTTGATCACCTCCGCCTTGGCCTTGTTGACCGCTTCGTCGCCGTAGAGCCGCACGCTGGCGGTCCAGTAGCCGAACCGGTGCTGCTTCAGGATCTCGTCGACGCGCGCCTCGGGGATCGGCCCCGGACCGTCGTAGAAATCCTTGCGCTGCCCCATCAGCACGAGGTGGCCGAGCCAGCTTGGGATGAACAGGCTCTGGTCGATCAGCCCGCTGATCTTCAGCGGGGCGAGCGTGTCGACCACCCAGCCGATATCGTCCTCCTTCGGGATGTTCATCGTCAGCGCGAGGCTCGATTCGGGCGCCGGCATCAGCCACATGCCCAGCTTGGTGACGATCCCGAGATTGGACTGGCTGAACATCAGGTCCCAGGTCGGGCCGAAGCCGAAGGGGAAGAGGTGCCAGGCATGGTTGCCTGTCATCGCCCCCATGCCGGTGCGCACGAGATCGCCCTGCGGCAGCACGACCTCGACGCCGCAGATGTTGCGCGCATGGAGTCCGTAGGGCGTGTAGCCGATGCCGTGGTCGAGCGCGTTGCCGACCACCGAGCCCCAGGCATTGCCGGGGACCGAGAGCCAGAGCGGCGCTTTTTCCGCCTGCAGCCGGTCGTAGAGATCGAAGAAGCTGACCCCCGGCTCTATGACGCAATAGGCGAGCTTATGGTCGAGCTCGAGGATGCGGTTCATCCGCCCGAGATCGAGCACGACCGAGCCGGGAAGGCGCGGCGCCGCGGTGCCGTAGCCGAGATTCTTGCCCCGGCTGATCGGCCAGAGCGGCACCTTGTGCTGGTTCGCGAGTCGGACGATCGCCTGAACCTGCTCCGCCGATTCGGGCGCCACCGCGGCCGACGGGGGCCATTGCTCCTCGTTCCCGGGCGCGTAGATATCGGCGTAGGTGTCGCGATCGAGATCGGTCGCCAGCACCCAGTCCTTGCCGACGACGCCTTCGAAGGCGCGCAGCGCCGTGTCGAACGCGACCGGCGACAGGTGCGGTGGCAGGGTAAGTTTCACCGGCGGTGTCCTTTCCCGTTTTGGTTAATATATGGTATCATAATTTGAGCGGCTTGGGCGTCGCGGCGATCAGGGGGGTGCCCGGCAATGCCCGACGGAGACGAATCGGATCGAGCGGCACTGTCGCTGGTGGAGCTGCACATCCAGCTGCTGAAGCTGGCCAGTCTGATCAACCGGCCGATGAAGGAGGGCGTGGCCGAGCCCCACGCTTTATCGCTCGACGAGCTCAAGGTCATCATGTGCGTCGGCGGCGAAGGGCCGATCGCCGGCCACGAGATCCGCGAGCTGATGGCGATTCCCCCGATGAACGTCAGCCGCGCGCTCGACGTGCTGCGCACCCGCGGCTGGATCGAGCGCGTGGACGATGAAGCCGACCGGCGGCGGAAGCCGGTGCGCCTCACCCCGCACGGGCGCGAGACGCTTCAGGTGCTCCTCCCGAACATCGGCGCGGTGGCCGCGTACCTTCTCGGCGAGCTCGAAGCGGACGAGCAGGCCGCGCTGGCCTTGATTGCCCGAAAGATCATCGCCCGCATGGAAGCCTGGCCGGCCGATCATCCAGCCGCTTAGTGTCATTGGACAATAATCGTTTCATGCCGTCCGTCATGGCCGGGCTCGACCCCATGGGCGCTAAGATAGGCTCGGATACGCTGGTGCGACCCCTCCCCCTATCCCCCTCCCGCAAGGGGAGGGGGAATTCAACGGCGGGAAACCCCCTCCCCTTGCGGGAGGGGGATAGGGGGAGGGGGTGCCAGCCGTAATGCTCCAGGCAGCGCAAGCGTCTTATCTTAGCGCCTATGGGGTCGAGCCCGGCCATGACGAGGCGGAGAGAGCCAGGATTCACTGACTCCCCTCCGAGTCCTTGGTCGTCACCCGGCGATCGACCTCAGCCAATCCGCCCGCTCCTCGGCGAAGGCGCGGAACGGTTTCGGATCGCGGCCGAGGAGCAGCCGGATGTCGTTCGAGGTCACCTCGAAATGGCCGCCGCGCAGGCCGCGCTCGTAGGACACGATGTCGTTGCTGCACCACGCGTAGCCGTCGATGTTGAACTCGACCAGCGGGTCGCGCGGGATGCCCATCGCGTCGAAATGCGCGTAGAGCGCGGCCTCGTCCAGCTCGACATACTCGATGGGCTTTCCGGCGATCTCGCTGACCATGGCGGCGAGATCGGGGAACGACAGCAGCTCGGTGCCGGTGACGTTGTAGACGCGGTTCTCGTGGCCTTGGGTCAGCAGCACCTCGACGGCGCAATCGACGCATTCGCTGCGGTCGACGAAGCTGTTGCGGCCGCCGCCCGAGGCCGATACCCACTTGCCGGTCTTGAGCGCCGCGGGGGCAGCGGCCTCGATCATCGATTCCATGTACATGCCGTCGCGCATGGCGGTCCAGGCGATGCCGCTCGCCTTCAGAAGCTGCTCCGTGCCGTAATGGTCGATCGTGACCATGGCGGGGTTCTCCGCCGTGGCCCCGATATAGGAGGTATAGACGATATGGCCGACGCCGGCCCGCCGCGCCGCGTCGATCGCGTTGCCGTGCTGCGCCACCCGCCAGCCCACCTTGAGCCCGCTGATCAGCAGCATCTTGTCGGCGCCGCGCGCCGCCGCCTCGAGCGATGCCGGATCGTCGAAATCGCCGTAGCGGATCTCGCAGCCCGCGGCGGCGAATTCCGTCAGGCGCTCGGGCTTGCGCGACATCAGGATGAGATCGCGGGCCGGCATGCGTTCCAGCAGCCGCCGTGCCGCGGTGCCGCCGAAATGGCCGGACGCGCCCGTCACCAGAATCCGCATCTCACGCTCCCTTCGCTTGCCGGAGCTGGTCCGCCGGAACCCAAGTTCCGTGCACCTGCGGGCGCAGCCGGTGGGGAATGTGCACCTGCGCCACCGGTCCCGCCTCGATATCGTCCGCCGCGATCACCCAGGCCGCATGCTCATACGCGTTCGGCCCGGTCTGGCGGTCGACGATGGCGAGCAGCCAGCCGCCATGTCCAGGCTCGCGCGAAGGCACGTGCACGGGCTCGCTGATCGCGTGGCCCGGCGGGAGGATCAGGCTCCGGATCTCGAGCGTGCCGGGCGCCAGCCGGTAGAGCGTGTTGAAGCAGATCCCCACCGGGCCGCCGAACAGCGGCGGGCCGCCGTTCGGGACGAACCCCAGCAGCCAGGCGCGCACGTAGGGCCGGCCCTGATCGGCATCGGCGATCCGCGGCATGTCGCCCGGCGGCCCGAGCGGCGTTTCAACGAGCGTGTCGTCCGCGCCTTCCGGCTCGATCGTCCACCGCGCGAGCCGGCTGCCGATCTCCGATTGCGGCCGCGCGATGCCGGAGGCCTCGCGGATGAACGGGAACGCGTTGGTGTCGCTGAGGCAGAGGTCGAGATGGATGCGCCCCTCCGCATCCTCGAAGGCGTTCATGACGTGGTAGGCGGAGACGCCCTTCGGGCCGCGGAACCAGCGGAGCCGCGAGGGATCGCCCTGCCGCGGCATGATCGCGACCCAGGCTTCCAGCGCCTGCTCGTGGACCCAATGCTCGCCGCCGGATTTCAGCCGGTCGAGGCTTGCCGTCGTCGGGAATACCGGAAACAGCGCCCAGCTCTCGGTGATGGCGAAGTCGTGCATCATCCCGCAATAGGGCGCGTCGAACCACGTCTCGCGCGCGAGGCGGCCGTGCGGGTCGGCGATGCAGTAGGCGATCTTGGTCGAGGCGAGCCCGGCGGCCTCGTAGCCGAAGAAGAACATCTCGCCGGTTGCCGGATCGATCCGCGCATGGGCGGTCATCGTCTCGGATCTGAGCGCGCCGGCGAAATCGTAGGACCCGATCGTGTCCAGCGTCGCCGGATCGATCCGATAGGCGCGGCCGTCCTCCTTGGTCATCAGCAGGCGGCCGGCGTGCCAGACTGGCGTCGTGTTGGCGACCGTCCGGTCGGTGCCGGCGACCGAAGGATCGTCGGTGAAGGGATTGCGGTAGCGGCCGTAGAGCGCCCGGCCGGCCGCCCGCTCCGCCTTGTGCCGCACCGTATCGACGTAGCGGATGGCGAAATCGACCGTGCCGTCGTCGCGGAACTCGAGCTTGGAGACCATCCCGTCGCCGGAGAGCACGCTGTCGTCGGCGAAGAGCGGCGGAAAGGCGGGGTCGGGCACGGCCCGGACGAAGGCCCCGCGCAAATCCGGCGGGATCGTGCCGTCGACGGCGAGGTCGCGCAGCACGCATTCGACGCCGACGGGCTCATTGAGATCGGTGAAGGCGGGGGTCGCCGGAAAATTGCGCACCGTCATCCCCGAATTTATAACAATTGTTATAAATAGCGTTGGCACAGCTTGCGTGCGAAATCAAGCATGACCGCAATGGAGACGAACGCAGGGATGACCGTTACTGTGGCATGGGGGAAGACACGATGACCCGGTGGATCAGACGGTTCGGCATTCCGGCGGCGCTGGCGCTGGCCGGGCTGGCCATGGCCGCGTTCATCACCTGCCTCATCCTCGGCGATTCCTGCCCGGAATGCCGGACCGCGGAGGAATGGCAGTCGCTGATGGCCGGGCTGGTCGCCGGCGCCGCGGCACTATGGGCCGCGGTCACCGCCTATGGCGGCGCGCTCGAAGCGGCGGCGCGGCAGGTCGCAGCGGCCGAGGCGAACACGACGGAGCTGCGCTATCAGAACGAGGCGTTGCGCCGGGCCGAGCGGACGCGTGTCGAGGCGCATGTCCGCGCCGTGCTGCTCCGGTTGACGGCCGTGGCCGAACTGATCGGCAAGCGCTCGAAGGAGCTGCTCTTCGTCTACGAGAAGGGACAGCACCGGCTGCCGCCGCTGCCGACGACGGGGCTCAACTCGCTGCAGGCCGATATCGGCGTGCTGGCGCCGACGACGATCGCCAAGTTCTACGAGCTGACCAGCCTGGTGGAAGACCTGAACCTCGACGGGCACGGGTTCCACGACAAGGAGCAGGGGCTCTTCGCCATCCGCGGCCTCGCCGCCGCCCTGGTCGAGGACGCGCACAGCCATCTCGACGAGCTGGACTCGCTGCAGGCGTCCGAGGCGTAGGCGGCGGGCTAAGCCGCTTCCCGGTCGCGCCAGTAGGGCAGCGCGTGGTCGAGTGTGTGGATCTCGATCTCGACCGGCCCGCCCATCTCATCGAGCGGCAGAATCGCGTCGCCGTCCGTCCAGCGGTGCACGGCCTCGGCCGGGTGGAAGCCCGCTCCGAGAAGCGGGTCGTCGTGCTCGACCTCGATGGAAGTGCCGCCATTGCGCAGCACGATCCGCGTGAGGCAGAGGCCCAGGCGCCGCTTGTCGCCGCCGCGCGTCCAGGCCGGCACGGCGCTGCGCGACCGCAGCCGCAGTTCCCGCGGCAGGCGGTCGAGCGAGAACCGATAGGTACCGCCGCCGCTCTCGAGAGGCCGGACCACTTGGCCGTCGGCGAGCAGATGCACCCCGGGATCGTCGGTGGTCGCGAAGCCGAGCGCGACCGCCTCGGCGGCGAGCGCCCGGCAGATCGCGTCCAGCGCCGGGCCGCCTTCCACCACCGGGGCACAGGGCGCCAGCTCGCGCGGCTCTATGCCCAAGCCGTTCTCGAACTGCGCCCGGTTGCCGGCGATCTCGCGATAGCTCTCGGCCGCGGCGCCCTCGGCGAAGAGGATGGCATGGCTCTCCAGCTCGATATGGAAGTATTCCACCGGCTCCAGGCTCCGCCGCTGCACGATCGAGGCGCCGTTGACGAGCAGCCGGGCCGGCACCAGCGACGCCCCGACATAAAGGCCGTGCTCCGGCGAGACCATCAGGTCGCGCGCCGGCAAGCCGCCACCCAGCGCGCCGGCCTTGATGACGATCGGCAGGATCTTCTCGCGGCCGACCTCGATCCGTGCCGGATCATAGCGCCGGCGCCCGATCCAGCGGATCGGCTCGAACCCGCCCATCGTCTGCACGCGGTCGCCCGGCTTGAGAGTCTCGACCGGCACCTCGCCGGATTCCGTGCGGATCCGTGTGCCGCGGAGGAAGCAGGCCACGGTGATCACCGGATCGATGATCTCGAGATGGCCGTAATTGTCGGAGGTGAGCGCCAGCGTCGCGCCGTAGGGCAGGCCGGAGATCGCCAGGTCGGCGATCAGCTGCGTGCCGTCGTAGATCAGCGCGTGGCCGTTCGAATAGGTGACGGTATCCGCGCTTGAGAACTGGATGCCGGTGAGGTCGATCACATCGCCGTGCATGAAGCCGGTGATCTGGTCGCTGAAGGCCGCGACATCGCCGATCTCCAGCGTGCCGGTGCCGTCGGTGAACTCGATCGTGCCGCCCGACGCGCCGGATCCGAGGTCGAGGATTCCGAAATCCGATAGCACGACCGTGCCGGCGCCGGTGAGGTTGGTGGCATCGGTGAGCGTGCCGTACGAGATATCGATGACGCCGGTATCGATCAGCGCGCCGGTCACCGAGATCAGGCCGCTGTCGGTCAGCGAGCCGGAAACGGTCAGCGTGCCGGCATCGGTGAGCGTTTCGCCGGCCGAGAGGGAGCCGGTGCCGGTGATGTTCCAACTTGCGCTGCTGTCGACCTCGATCAGGCTGAAATCGGTGACATAGGTGCCGAGATCGGTGAGCGTGCCCGTCGCGGCCGAGCCGGTCGTCAGCTCCAGCGTACCGCCGCCGCCCTCGATCGTGCCGACGATCCTGCCGCCGGCTTCCCATACCAGGAGGTCGCCGCTGCCGAGCACGACGGCCACGCCCGACGCGCCGGCGCTGCTTTCGATCAAGCCGCCGTTGATCAGTGTCGCCCCAGCGCCGAACAGCTCGACGCCGATATCGCCGGAGATCGTGCCGCCGGCGGAGTTCACCAGCTCGCCGGTGCCGCCCAGGATCGCGCCGATTCCGGCCCCGCCAGTGGCCTCGATCGTGCCGCTGTTGTTGAGCGTGCCGCCGCGCAGGTAGACGCCTGCCGCGACGCCCTCGATTGTGCCGGCATTGGTCACCGTGCCGCCGGCATAGAGATAGACGCCGACGCCGTTGCCGCCTGTCGCCTGAATGTTCCCCTGGCCGGAATTATAGAGCGAGCCGCCTGCCCGGAAGAACACGCCGACTCCGACGCCGGCGATGTAGCCGGCATTCGTGACCGCGCCGCCGGCCGCCAGGTCGATGCCCTGGCTGAGGGCGCCGGTGGCGACGATCCGCCCGCCGCTCTGGTTGGTGACCGAGGCGGCAGCCGTCCTGCCATAGACGGCCGCGCCGAAGGAGGCGCCGATGGTGCCGCTGTTGGTCAGCGTCGCACCGCCGACAAGGTCGACGCCGAACGCGCCGCTGCCGGTGCCCTCGATCGTGCCGCTGTTCGTGATGGTGCTGCCGACCGTGCCGATGACGCCGTAGCTGACGCCGGCGACATAGCCCGCGTTCACGAACGTGCCGGCGCCGCGCAGCACCACCCCGGCCGAGTCAGCGCCGGTCGCCACGATGGAGCCGGCGGCGGTATTGGTGGCGCTGCCGGTGCCGGTCACCCGGACGCCGGTGCTGAAGCTGCCGGTGGCGACCACCTTGCCGTGGTTGATGAAGGTGCCGTTCCCGTCGACATAGACGCTCACCGAGCCGGAACCGGTGGTCGTCACCTGGCCGGTATTGGCGTTGACCGCTCTCCCCGAGGTCACGGCGATGCCGGACTGGTCGTAGGTGCCGTTCGCGAGCACCGTGCCGTAGTTGAGGAAATTTCCCGTGCCGTTGACGAACACGGCGGCGGCATTGGTTCCGCTCTGTTCGATCAGGCCGGTCGCCGCGTTGGTCATGCTGCCGGTGGTCACGCCGACCGCATCCGCAGTATCGCCGGTGTCGATGATCGTGCCGGAGTTGGTGAGGGTGCCGCCCTGCAGCGCCGCCCCGAAGCTGTCGTTGCCGGTGGCCTTGATCGTGCCGATGTTGTCGAGGCTGCCGGTCGTGGCCAGGAACACGCCGATGCTGGTAGCTTCGATATAGCCGCGGTTGACCACCGTGCCGGCGTTGTCGAGCTGGACCGCGCGGCTCACGGCTCCCGAGGCGATAATCGTTCCGCCCGCGGCATTCGTGACATTGCCGCCGGCGAGCAGGCGGATGCCGCCGGCATAGGAGCCGGCGACGCCCGCACCCGTTTCCTCGATCGTGCCGCGGTTGACGATGTCGACGGCGCCGGTGGCGCCGATCGCGACGGCGGTGCCGCCCGTCGAATCGATCGTGCCGGTATTCAGCACATAGGCGCCGGCGGTGAGCGTAATCGCATCCGCGCCGGTGACGGTGGAGGTGAGCTCGCCGTGGTTGAGGAGACTGCCCCCGAGCGTGATGCCGCCGCCGAGCGCCCAATCGCCGCCGGTCGCGACATAAAGCGACGAGAAATTGGCGAGGTTCGTGCCGAATCCGTTGAGCGTCGAGGTCCCGGCCAGCAGCTCCAGCGTGCCGCCGCCGCCGTCGATCGTCCCGGCCGGCGTGACGCCCGCGGCCAGCGCGAAGACCGCGGCGGTCGACGAGAGCGTCAGCAGGCCGCCGGCATCGACCGTCAGGTTGCCTTCGTCGACGAACGTCCCCGAAACGGCGAGGGTGGCGCCGCTCCCGACGATCACGCCGCCCTTGTCGTCGAATGTGCCGCCGACGGTCAGGTCGCCGTAATCGATCAGCGCCTCGTTCGACAGGATCGTGTTGCTGCCGCCCATCAGCCAGGTGCCGCCGTTGGCGACCACAATGTCCTGGAAGTTGATGAAGCTCGAACCGAACCCGTTCAGCGTTCCCGTCCCGACCCCGGCCGAGAGCTCCAGCGTGTTGGTGCCGCCGCCGCCGTCGACCGCGCCGCCGCTGGCGATCGAGAGGACCGCGCCCGCCGCCAGATCCAGCACATCATTGCCGTTGCCGAACAGCAGCGTGCCGGTGGAGGTGACGTCGATCGTCGACTGGTCGACGATCGTGCCGTTGACGGTGAGCGTTCCGGCGTCGAGCAGCGTCTCGCCCGGCGCGATCGTATTGGTGTTGGTCAGCGACCAGTCTGCACCCCGGGAGACATAGAGCTCCTGGAAGCTGGTGAACTGCGTGCCGAATCCCGAGAGCACCGCGTTTGCCCCGCCGCCGATGAGTTCCAGCGTGTTCGTGCCGGTTCCGCCATCGACTTTGCCGCTGAAATAGGCGCCGCCGACGATCTCGAGGAGATCGTTGCCGCTGCCGAACTGGAGTCCCGTCCCGCCGGTGCCGTCGATCGTGCCCGCGTTGTAGAGTGTGTAGTTGTTGCCGAGCGCCCCGAAGCGGATGCCTGCATTGCCGGTGATCGTGGCGCCGGCGGCATTCTTGAGATAGGCCGCGCCGGTGACGACAAGCGCCGTCCCGGTGGGAGCCTCGATCGTCCCCGTGTTGACGAGCCTGCCGCCGCCGTCCAGCTCGACGCCGTAATTGGCGCCGTCGATCAGCGCCGAATTGTTGATCGTGCCGGCGCCGATGAGACGGATCGCCGTGCCGCCGGCGGTGAGCGCGTCGATCGTGCCGGTGTTGGTGATCGTGCCGGTCGGCATGTCGATGCCGATGCCGCCCGTGCCCGTCTCCTCTATCAGTCCCGAATTGACGATCGTGGCCGAGCCGAACACGCCGAACTCGCTGCCGGCGACGGTGCCGGCGTTCAGCACGTAGATGGCGGCCGCGCCATTGTTCGCGATCCCGGCGCCATAGACTCCGTAGGTGGCGACGATCGTGCCGCCAGCCACATTGGTGACGCTGCCGCCGCCGTCGAGCGCGACCGCGGCCGCCTCGTTGCCGGCAGCGCCGTCGCCCGACATCTCGATCGTGCCGCCGTTCTCGTTCACGACCGACGCGGCGCCCGTCACGTAGACGGCGTCGACCAGGGTCCCCGAACCTTCGATGGTCCCGTAGTTTTCGATGAGGCCGGCCGTCAGTTCGACGCCGATACCGCCGCTGCCGGTCGCCTCGACGAGGCCGTGATTGACGAGCAGGGCTGTTGCGCCGGAAACGTCGACGCCGATGCCGCCCGCCGCCGGATCGATGATCTGCCCGCCGGCCGCGTTGGTGAGCGTTCCCGACACGTCGATGGTTCCGTGCGTCGTCAGCACGCCGGTATTGGTCAGCACGCCCGCATCGATCAGCGTGTAGGACGAGGTGGCAAGCGTGTTGGCGCCGTAGATCTGCCAGTTCGCGCCGCTGACGACGTCGAGCGTGTAGAAGAACAGGAACTGGCTGCCGAAGCCGGTGAACGATCCGGGCGTGCCGGCGCTGCCGCCGATCAGGTCGATCGTATTGTTGCCGGCGCTGGCGCTGTCGCCCTGGACGTTGCCGCCGAATTTCGCGCCCGCCTCGATCTCCAGCAGGTTCGGCCCGGTGCCGAAGATGACCGCATTGGTCGTGCCGTCGATCGTCCCGGCGTTGTAGAGCGTGGTGACGCCGAACACGCCGACATAGCCGGTGATCAGGCCGCCCGCGAGATTGGTAATCTGGACATTCGTCCCCGTGGCGTAGATGCCCCGGGTGGCGTTGGTGCCTGTCGCCTCGATCGTTCCGGCGTTGTTGACCGAACCGTCGGCGAAATAGGCGCCGAAGGAATAGCCGGAGACGATGCCGGCCGTCCCGTTGACCAGCGAGAAATCGGTGACCGCCTTCGCGTAGATGCCGGCGCCGATGGTGCCGTAGATTCGCCCGCTGTTATCGACGGAAGCGGCATAGGTGCCGCCGAAGATGACGCCAGCATTGCCCCGCACCAGCGCCGTCGTGCCGTTGTTGGTCAGCGTGCCGCCATGGAGGAAGGTGATGCCCGCCCCGCCGCCGGCGCTCGACGTGCCGAGGACGGATCCGTAATTGTCGACCGTGCCCGGCCCGGCGGCGAAGCCGATGCCGGTCGCACCTTCGATCGTCCCGGAGGTGGTGTTCGTGACCGTGCCGCCGTCGGCCTCGTAGACGCCGAACCCGGTAAAGGCGCTCGACCCCTCGATCGTCCCGGCGTTCACGACGGTGCCGCTCAGGACGTCGACGCCATACCGGTAACCGATGATCCGGGCGTTGGCGGCGTTGTCGATCGTCACGTTCGTGCCGCCGGAGACGGCGGTCCCGGTGGTCGCTTCGATCGTGCCGCTGTTCTCGAGGGTGCCCCCGGCGGCGACGGTGACCGCGACGCCGCCCACGTTGTTGACGAGCGTGCCGGTGTTGTCGAGGTAGCCGCTGTCGATGAGCGTGCCGTTGTTGAGCAGGTAGCCGCTGTTGGTCAGCGCGCCGTCGACGGTGGCCGTGTAGCCGGCGGCCAGCGTGTTGTTGCCGGTGAAGGTCCAGTTGGCCCCGGCATCGACCTCGATGACCTGGAACTGCGTGAACTTCGTGCCGATCCCGCTCAGCGCGCCGGCGCCGTCATAGGCCGAAAGCTCGAGCGTGTTGACGCCGCCGCCGCCCCCGACATTGCCGATGATGTCGTAGGATCCGCCGAGCTTCAGCAGGTCGTTGAGCCGCCCGAAGCTGATCGCGATGCCGCTGCCGCCCTCGATCGTTCCGTAGTCGACCAGCGTATGGGCGACGGCGGCGCCGAAGACCACGCCGACGTAGCCGCCGATATAGCCGCCATGCCGGTTGATGACGGTCCCGCCGGTGGTCTCGACGCCGAAATAGCCGCCGGCGGCGGTCGTTCCCTTGATCGTGCCGGAATTGTCGAGCGTGCCGGTGGCGAAGCGCACGCCGCTCTCGCCTTCGATCAGGCCGCTGTTGTCCAGGCTGAAGCCCAGCACGTTGTCGGCGTAGATGCCGAGGCCGATCTGGCCTTCGATCGTGCCGCTGTTGTCGACGGTGGCGGCGTAGGTGCCGGCGAATCTCACGCCGGTATTGCCGCGGATCAGCGCCGTCGTGCCGTTGTTGACGAGCGTGCCGCCTTCGAGGAACGTGATGCCGGCGCCGCCGCCCGTGCTCGACGTGCCGAGCACCGTCCCGTAATTCTCGACCACGCCCGGCCCGGCGGCGAAGCCGATACCGCTGGCGCCGGCGATCGTGCCGGTCGAGGCATTCGAGACCGTGCCGCCGTCGACCTCGTAGACGCCGAAGCCGCGATAGGCGCTGGCGCCTTCGATCGTGCCCGCATTCGTGACCGTGCCGCTCAGGATGTTGATGCCGTAGCGGTAGCCCTGGATGCTGGAACCCGTGCCGGAATTGTCGATCGTCTCGTTCGTGCTGCCGTTGATCGCGGCCGTGCCGTTGCTCAGCACGCGGCCCTGGTTGGTGAAACTTTGCGATGCCGCCATCTTGATGGCGAGCGTGCCGTTCCCCGAGGACTCGATCAGCCCGGTGTTCAGCAGGGTCCCGCCGTCGATATAGACGCCTATGTCGTAGACCCCGGCGGCGTCGATCGTGCCGGTATTGTCGAGCACGCCGCCGGTGAGCGCGAAGGCGGTGTCGTTGAGGTTGGTGTCGGTGTAGGTCCCGCTGTTGACGTAGGTGCCGCTGCTGACCGTCTTGCCGAGCGGGACCGCGTGGAGGAGGGGGCGAGCGTCGGTCCCGGAGAGCGGTCCCGCAGTGAAACTCAGCCGCGGCTCCATGAGGATGCCGTACGTGTCGGTGATATCGGCCGGGTCAGTCCCCGCCCTGTCGCCGTCAACCATGACTTGCGGGTCCCCGTTTCAGGCGAGTCGGTGAACGCGGCCGTACCGAGCGGCCTCGTGTCATCGGTTCGGATGGTGCTCGCACGCCCGTATCGCCTCCCTCCAAGCGACGAGACTCCCCCGACCGGCCCTGCCCCGCAGCAAGGCCCCGATAAACTACTGGTTGCAGTCCCCACCGCAGCCGCAAACACTATATCCGATTTTGCACCCGCGATGGCACAAAATCTCGTACAATAGCCGAAGGGTCAGGGCCGCACGCGCCAATAAAAGGGGGTCGGATGGGGATGGTGGCGGCACCGCATTCGAGAGCGAGCCGGGGGCGATCGGACCAATCAGTTCGGCCGTTGAGGCGGTCGTGGTGGTGGGGTATCGCGCTTGCGTGCCTCGCTGGCTTCGGAACGGTGCTTCCGACGGGCGCAGCGTATGGCCAAGCAGCGGGACCGACCGTCACGCAGATTACCCAGGCGGTCAACGAGGGCACGGGAACCTCGGCCTTCAGCGTCGCCGGCGCGTTCCAGGGCAATGGCTGCTTCGTCGCCTCTCCGGGCCCGGACGTCACGGTCAACGGCAACGCCACCACCGCGCTCGACGGCGGCACGCTCACGGCGGGGGCGGCCGGTACCAACGTCACCTACGCCTCGAACCAGGGGCTGACCTTCGGCAGCTTCCCGGTGACGCTGGCCTTCAACTACCAGTGCGCCGTCGGCGGCCCGGTCGCGCAGATCAACGACCCGAACGGGCTGACCCTCACCATCCCGCAATTCACGCCAGCGCCGCCGCCGGTCGTCGTCCAGGAGAACAGCGCCGGGACTGTCATCTCCGCCGCCGGGCTCGGGCAGCAGCGGAACTACAACACGGTCAACGTCATTACCGGCCCGGCGCATGGCAGCCTCACCTTCGGGGCGACGCCCAACCAGACAGTCACCTACAAGCCGAACGCCAACACGGTCGGCGCGGACAGCTTCACCTACACGCTGAGCCAGCCTGGCGCTGCGACCGGGGCCAACTACACCTCGGGGCAGGCCACGCTTCGGATCACGGTGAACCAGATTCTGCCGGTCGCGACGGCCGACACGGTGACCGTGCCGCCCAATGTCGGCACCCCGATCAATGTCACGGCCAACGACCTCAACGGGCCCTTCACCAGCGTCACGGTGGTGACGCAGCCGGCGCACGGCACCGCGGTGGCCAACGGCCTGACGGTGACCTACACGCCGAACGCGGGCTATTCCGGGCAGGATCTCTTCACCTACTCGGTCGCCAATACGGTCGGCCGATCGGCGCCGGCGCCCGTCAGCGTCACCGTTACCGGCGCGGCGCCGACCAGCCCGCCGCTCAGCGTCACGACCACCGCCGGGCACGCCGTCACCTTCGACGCCACGGCGCAGGCGACGGGTGCGCCCTTCACCGGGCTCGCCATCGCCACCAAGCCGGCGCACGGCTCGGCGACGGCCGCCCTACCCGACATCACCTATACGCCTGCCGCAGGATTCAGCGGCAACGACACGCTGACCTTCATCCTGTCGAACTCGACCGGACGTTCCGCACCCATCACCGCGAACATCACAGTGACCGCCGGCCAGGTGCCGGTGCCCAGGGCGATCGCGATCTCGACGTTCGCGGATACGCCGGTCACCGTCAATGTGACGGCGGGCGCCACCGGCGGGCCCTTCACGAGCGTCGCCATCGTCCAGCCGCCGCCGGCCGCGCAGGGGACCGCCAGGGTTCAAGGCCTCACCATCGTCTTCAGCCCGGCCTCCGGCTTCATCGGCACATCGACGATGCTGTTCACGATCAGCAATGCCGCCGGCGCCTCGGCGCCGACCCTCCTGTCGGTGACCGTGGCGGGGCAGGCGCCCAATGCCAATCCTTCGGTCTCGGCCCTGCTGGAAAACCAGCTCGACATCACAAGGCGCTTCTACGAGGTGCAGCTGAAGAATTTCGAGCGCCACCTCGAGGATCTCCATCACGGCGCGCACGGCTTCAGCATCTCTCTGTCGTCGCTCGGGTTCGGCGGCGGCGGGGTCCCGCCGAGCAACCAGCCGCCGAACCCCGGCGGGTCGACGTCCGGCGACAGCCAGACGCCGCAGGCCCAGGCGAGCCTCGGCGGCTCGCGCAGGACCGCGACCGTCGGCTTCCTGGCCAACGGCGATTCCAGCGGCGGTTCCGCCGGCGCCTCCTCCGACAATGGCGCCCCCGCCGACAGCGCCACGGCGCCCGGCACCGGCGACGCGGGCCAGACGCCGCCCGCCACGGCGAATCCGGTGCCGCCGAGCAGCGGCGATACCGGCGAGGACGAGCTGCCCGACCGGCTCGGTATCTTCTTCAGTCCGATCGGCTCCTTCGGCGACCGCAGCGCCGAGTTCAACCATTCCGGCTTCGATTTCTCGACGGTCGGGTTCAGCCTGGGCGGCGACTACCGGCTGAACGACTGGGCCGTGGCCGGCATCGGCGGTGGCTTCACCCACGACAACGACACGATCGGCAATGACGGCTCGACCGACGTCGCCCACAGCTTCAACATCACAGCTTACGGAACGATCCAGGCAACCGACCAGCTCTATTTCGACGGCATCGTGACCTGGGCGAACCTGAACTTCGACAGCAAGCGCCTGGCGACGACGAGCGGGCTTTACGCCTACGGCAACCGCGACGGCGAGGAGATCTACGGCGCCGTCACCGGCGGCTACGAATTCGACGACGGCGCGCTGTCGCTGGCGCCCTATATCCGCCTCAACCTCGCCTCGGCGACGCTCGATCCGTTCGTCGAGCACGGCGCCGGGACCGCCTCGCTCACCATCGGCCACGAGACCTTGACCGATTTCTCGACCGTCATCGGGTTCCGCGGAGACTATGCCATCAGCATGGAGGACGGCATCCTCTCGCCGCATTTCCGGCTGGAATACCTCCACGAATTCCTGGGGGCGAGCCACACCAATCTCGACTTCGCCGACCAGCCGCTGGGACCGTTCTTCAAGTACGGCTCGGACCCCACCGACCGGAACAACTTCACCCTCGGTGCGGGCGCAAGCTGGCTGACCGAGAACGCACTGTCGATCTCGTTCGACTACGAGGCACTGCTCGCCTACCGTAGCGAGACGAACAACACCTTCACCCTCAGCATCACGCGGCGGTTCTGAGCCTGCCGCGTCGCTGCGCGGAGGACGGACCATGCGCGCCTTTATCGTGCCCAAGGGCTGCACCGGGATCGATCAGCTGCGGCCGGTCGAGCGGCCCTCGCCGGTGCCCGGCCCGGGCCAGGTGCTGATCCGCATCCGAGCCGCCTCGATCAACTACCGCGATCAGGCGGTCGTCACCGGCAATTACTTCGGCGGCGTCGCCAAGGCCGATACGATCCCGCTTTCCGACGGGGCCGGCGAGATCACGGCGGTGGGGCCGGGTGTCGTGCGGCGTCGCGTCGGCGATCGCGTCGCCGGCTGCTTCACCCAGGTGCCGCCGTCGGGCCCGCCAGCCGCCGCGCCGACCGCGCTCGGCTCGCCGCTCGACGGCATGCTGGCGGAGGAGGCCGTGCTCTATGAGGACGGCGTCGTGCCGATCCCCGACTGGTACTCCTTCGAGCAGGCTGCCTGCCTGCCCTGCGCCGGCGTCACCGCCTGGAACGGGCTGTTCGCGGCCGGGAGGCCGGTCGGCCCGGGCGACACGGTGCTGGTGCTGGGATCGGGCGGCGTGTCGATCTTCG
>DATGFU010000531.1:0-5928 GCA_035308865.1 Allostellaceae bacterium
TTGAGCGTCTTCAGCCGCGGCGTCGGATCGACGCCGAGATCGGCGGGCGTCAGCTGGTCGATCGGCTTCTTCTTCGCCTTCATGATATTGGGCAGCGACGCGTAGCGTGGCTCGTTGAGGCGCAAATCGGTAGTGATCACCGCCGGCAGCGTGAGCGTCACCGTCTCGAGCCCGCCATCGACCTCGCGGATCACCTCGATCGTGCCGTCGGCCGGCGAAAGCTTGGAGGCGAAGGTGCCCTGCGACCAGCCCGCCAGCGCCGCCAGCATCTGGCCCGTCTGATTGCAGTCGTCGTCGATCGCCTGCTTGCCCACGATCACCAGGGTCGGCTGCTCCTTGTCGCAGAGCGCCTTCAGGATCTTCGCCACCGCCAGCGGCTGCAGCTCGGCGTCGGTCAGCACATGGATGCCGCGATCGGCGCCGATCGCGAGTGCGGTGCGGATCGTCTCCTGCACCGTGGCAGGTCCGACCGAGACCGCCACCACCTCGGTCGCGATCCCCTTCTCCTTCAGCCGGACGGCTTCCTCGACCGCGATCTCGTCGAAGGGATTCATCGACATCTTGACATTGGCCGTCTCGACGCCGGTGCGGTCCGCCTTCACGCGGATCTTCACATTGTAGTCGATGACCCGCTTGACCCCGACAAGGACCTTCAAACCCCGCCTCCCATGTTGCAGTGCGGCGGCGGACCTTAGAAGTGTGTTGAACATGTGTCAATCGCGCCCCCCGGCGATCACGGCATCCATGCAATGCAAAGGGAACGGAACGGACGAACCTGTTGAACAGATCGGACCCGTTACTTGCCGTTGGGCAAGACTTGGGCGTCGCGACGCTTGTTCCGCGCCCGGTGGTTGCTAGGAAGCCGGGATGACTCCTCACCCGGCGATAGCAAGAACCCGGCGGTCGGGAGTACGATGGGGCGTCCCTTCCGCGCGCGATGAGCACGAATGTTAGGTTCAGGCGCCATCCGGATCTTTATTTCCTCGCCGGGCGACGTCGAGGACGAACGGCGCCGTGCTGCGGTCGTCATCCGGCGTCTCAAGCGCGAGTTTCAGCGCTTCTTCGAGCTTTCGGCGGTGTTGTGGGAACTGGAGCCGATGCTTGCCCACGGCCACTTTCAGGATATCATCGAAAAGCCCTCCGAGACCGATATCTTCGTGATGATCCTGTGGTCGCGTCTCGGCACGCCGTTGCCGGCCGACCGCTACCAGGGACTGGACGGCCGCACGCCCGTCACCGGCGCGGAGTGGGAGTTCGAAGAGGCGCTTCTATCGCGCCGCAGAAGTGGGTCGCCCGACCTGCTCGTCTATCGCAAGATAGCGCCCGCAGAGGCGCGTTTCCGCTCGGCCGAAGAACTCGTCGAGGCCGGCCGCCAATGGGCAGCGCTGGAGACGTTCTGGGAGCGGCATTTCGTTGAGCCGGACGGTGGGTTCAAGCTGGCCTTCAACCGATTCTCGGTGCTCGACGAGTTCGAGGCCAAGCTCGAAGCGCATCTGCGCGAACGGCTCGGCGCGCGAGTCGGCGCCGCGGCCGGCCGTACCGTCAAATGGTACCAGGATTCGCCCTTCCGGGGGCTGCGCGCGTTCGGCCGCGAGCATGCTTCCGTGTTCTTCGGTCGCGCCCAGGCTGAGCGTGAGGTCGTCGAAGCGCTGACCGCACGGGCAGCCCAGGGTTGCGCCTTCCTTCTGGTCGTCGGGGCGAGCGGGGTGGGCAAATCCTCGCTGGTCCAGGCCGGCGTGGCGCCGACTCTGGCGGAGCCAGGCGTCGTTGACGGGGTGGCGGTCTGGCGCCATCTGGTCTTCCGTCCGGGCGGCGCGGAGGGGGAACTCGCAACGCGCTTGGCCCAGGGTCTGGCGCGGGTGTTCCCGGCGCTTGCGGAGGCCGGCGTCACCGCGGCGGCCCTTGCGGCCCATTTCCGGGGCGCGCCCGAACAGGCGCCGGCGCTGCTTCAGGTCGGGCTGACACGGCTGCAGAGTCCGGCAGATCGCGGTACTGCGCGGCTGATCCTGATCATCGACCAACTTGAAGAAGTGTTCACGGCGGTGGGGGATGCAGAACGCACGGGCTTTGCGACGCTTCTTCGGGCATTTGCGCGGTCGGGCTCGGTGTGGGTTTTGGCGACGCTGCGCAGCGATTTCTTCAGCCGGATCGCCCAACTCTCTGTCTTGGACGACCTCATCGGACAGGGCGGGCAGTACCATCTGCTGCCGCCGCGCGTTGCCGAGATCGGCCAGATCATCCGCGAGCCGGCCGCCGCTGCGGGGCTCGCCTTCGAGCGCGACGACGACGGCATCGGGCTCGACGACGTTCTCCAGGAGGCGGCGGCGCGTGATCCCGGAGCCTTGCCGCTACTCGAGTTCGTGCTCGACGAACTCTATCACCTGAGCGCGGAACGAGGTGGCGACCGTGTCCTGACCCTTGCCAGCTACCGGAGCCTCGGCAGCTTCGAGGGGGCAATTGCTGCCAGGGCGGATGCGGTGGCTGCGGCTTTGGATCCAGTGGAGACGACGGCGCTTTCCGGCGTGCTGTTGGCGATGGTGACGCAGGCCGAGGACCGGACGCTGACGGCCCGACCGGTCGCACGTGCCGAAGTCGCGACCACCCCGGAGCGCGAGCGGGTGCTCGAGCGGCTGGTGGCGGCGCGCCTCGCCGTCGTGTCTGGCCCGGCGGTGAGGCTCGCTCACGAGGCGCTGATCGCGCGATGGCCATTGCTCGCCGAGCTGGTCGAGGCCAACACGGCGTTCATCGAAGCGCGGCGCCGGCTCGACGAGGAAAGGTTGCTCTGGGAGCGCGAGGGCCGCCCCGACGATCTGTTGCTGCCGCCCGGCAAGCGGCTGTCCGAGGGCAGCACCTTGCTCGACAGCCGAGCTGGCGATGTCAGCGCCGAGACTGCGGCATTTATTTCGGCTTCTGCCCGGCACGAGCGTCGGCACCGGAATTCCCGGCGCCGGGTCCTCGCGCTCGCCACCGCCCTCATCCTCATTCTGGCCTTCCTCGCCGGCAACCGGGCGCTCTATGGCCTGGAACGGAGCCTGAATGCCGAGCTGAATTCGGAGATCGCCATTCACAAGTCGATCTCGGAGCTGAAAAATGCCGAGATCGGCATGGAAATGCTGACTGGCTCGGTCAACGCCGGAATCATCGACCATGCGGCCGCGGCGAAGGTTTTCTCGACGAAGGACATGGAGGTCGACTTCGAAAAGCTCTACCATCTGGATTCGGTCGACGACCGGCTGATTGTCGAGCACACGATCAACGACATACTGGAGCAGCTGGGCGCGCTCGACGATTCGCGAGATCAAGTCGAAATATGTTCTCTTCCAGATAGAGTTTATCCGCCATCGGCCGTGGCGGGGGAAGGCAATGCCACGGAGGTAAGCCTGGCGCACGTTTTCCTGGCCACTTGCGGCAGGATTCTGACGACGGCGCTCGCGACCAACGGTACCGGCCACGTCCCAGACACGGCTTGCACGACGACGGTCGCCGACCTGCTGAAGCAGGATCCCACCAACACACCGGATTTGCTGAAGGATTTCTGCTCGCGCTTCAAGCAATAGCATCGCCGACATGAGGACGAGCTTCAGCGAGCGAGTAAGACGCGGCCTACCGGTTCGCCCCCGGCTTCCACAGGACGTCCTCGGCGCCGTCGGCGTTGGCATGGCGGGCGAGGACGAAGAGATGATCGGACAGGCGGTTGAGGTACTTGATCGCCTCGGGTGCGACCGTCTCGGCGGCGGCGAGGGCCGTAGCCGTGCGCTCGGCCCGCCGCGCGACCGTGCGGGCCATGTGGAGATGCGCCGCGAGCACGCCGCCGCCCGGCAGGATGAAGGAGTTCAGCGGCTGCAGGCGTGCGTTGATCGCGTCGATCTCGCGCTCCAGCCGCTCGACCTGGGACGGCACGATGCGGAGCGCCCCGGCGCCGCGGGCGGTGCCCTCCGGCACGCAGAGATCGGCACCGAGGTCGAAGAGGTCGTTCTGGATGCGGGCCAGCATCGCGTCGATTTCCGGTGCTCCGCCGCTGGCCGTCCGGGCCATGCCGATCGCGGCATTCGCCTCGTCCACCGTTCCGATCGCCTCGATCCGCAGCGAATGCTTCGCGATGCGCTCGCCGTCGCCCAGCGAGGTCTGGCCGGCATCGCCGCCGCGCGTATAGATCCGGGTCAGCTGGACCAAGGCGTCAGCTCCGCCCGATCAGCGCGATGAGGGCGATCAGCAGCACCGCGATGAATTGCAGCGCGACGCGATACTGCATGAGCTTGTTGGAACGGGCCGGCGAGTTGCCCGTGAACATGCCGATCACGCCGATCACGAGGACGCCGAGCACGCCCAGGAGCACCGCCGCAGTGAGCAGGATCAGAAAGACGTTCATCCGCGGAATATAGGGTGCGGCATCCGGCCCCGCCACGATCGTCTTTTGACATGGCGGAATGCGCTTCGCTTTTCCGCCCTACCGGCTATGAGTAGGGCGGAAAAGCGAAGCGTATTCCGCCGTCACCGGAGCCCGAATGGCCGACACCGTCACCGTCCGCGAGTCCGTCCTCCGGCTGTTCCGCGACCTCGGCACGACCGTGATCTTCGGCAATCCGGGCTCGACCGAGCTGCCGATGTTCCGCGACTTCCCGGACGATTTCCGTTACGTGCTCGGGCTCCAGGAATCGGTCGTGGTGGGCATGGCCGATGGCTGGGCGCAGGCGGCGCGGAGGCCCGCGGTCGTCAGCCTGCATTCGGCGGTCGGCGTCGGCCATGCGATGGGCAACATCTTTACCGCCTACCGCAACCGCACGCCGCTGGTGATCATCGCCGGCCAGCAGGCGCGCTCGATCCTGCTCTACGAGCCGTTCCTGTTCTCGCAGCAGCCGACCGAGCTGCCGAAGCCCTACGTCAAATGGAGCTGCGAGCCTGCCCGCGCCGCCGACGTGCCGCAGGCGATCGCGCGGGCCTGGTACACGGCGATCCAGCCGCCCGCCGGGCCGGTACTCGTCTCGGTGCCGGTCGACGACTGGGACGCGCCGGCGGCACCGGTCGTGCCGCGTCGCGTCAGCACCGCGATCCGGCCCGATCCTGTAGCGCTCGCCGCCATCGGCGACGCACTCGATGCGGCGAAACGGCCCGCGATCGTGATCGGCGCCGCGGTCGACCGGAACGGCGCCTTCGACCTCGCCGTGACGCTTGCCGAGCGGCACCAGGCCCGGGTCTGGGGGGCGCCGATGTCGGCGCGCTGCGGCTTTCCGGAGACGCATCCGCTCTTCGCGGGGTTCCTGCCGGCCCATCGCGCCCGCATCGTGGCGGCGCTTGCGGGGCATGATCTGGTGCTGGCGCTGGGCGCGCCGGTCTTCACCTATCACTCGGAGGGATTCGGGCCGCACGTCCCGGAAGGCGCCCAGGTTTGCCAGATCGTCGACGATCCCGACCTCGCCGCCTGGGCCCCGATCGGGCAGGCGGTGGTGGCGAGCCTTGACCTCGCGATCGCCGATCTCCTCGCCCGCGAGCTGCCGCCCGCCCGCGCCGTCCCGCCACGGCGCGTTGCGGCCGAGCCGGCAGAACCCGCGACGCCGATCCCGGTCGATTACCTGATGCAGACGCTGGCGCGCGTGCGGCCGCCCAATTCGGTCATCGTCGAGGAGGCGCCGAGCAGCCGCGCGTCCATGCAGGCCAATCTCCCGATCTCGCGGGCGAACGGCTTCTACACCTGCGCCAGCGGCGGGCTCGGCCACGCGCTGCCCGCCGCGGTCGGCGTGGCGCTGGCGCGGCCGGGCGAGCACGTCATCGCGCTCGTCGGCGACGGGTCCGCGATGTATTCGATCCAGGCCTTGTGGAGCGCCGCCCAGCTGCGGCTGCCGCTCACCGTCATCGTCGTCGACAACGGCAGCTATGCGGCGCTCGACGAGTTCGCCCGGCTCTTCCAGATGGGAAAGCCGGTCGGGACAG
>DATGFU010000532.1:0-3249 GCA_035308865.1 Allostellaceae bacterium
CGGGCGCCGCCGCGCCGCCTTCGGCGATGTCGACCTGGCGGCGCTGGCGCGCGATATCGGCGAGCTTTACGAGCCGATCGCGGAGGGGCATGGCGTCGCGCTCACCGTCGATGCGCCGACCCGCCTCTCGGTGCACGGCGACCGGGATCTGATGATCGAGGCGGTCGCCAACGTGATCGACAACGCCGTCAAGTTTACGCCGCACGGCGGAAGGGTTTCGATTGCGGTCTTCGCGCGCGCGGACCGGCACGTCATTCGCGTCGCCGATACCGGCATCGGCATCCCCCGCGAGGAGCGCGAAGCGGTGATGAAGCGCTTCTATCGCTCGGACAAGAGTCGGCACCATCTCGGCAGCGGCCTCGGGCTCGGCGTGGTGCAGGCGATCGTGACGCTGCACGGGTTCACCGTCGTCATCGACGACGCAGCGCCCGGCTGCATCTTCGAGATCATCTGCCCGCCCGCGTCGCACGCCCGGGGGCAGCTGCCGGCACCGGCAACCACGAGCGTGGCCCGTGAAATTTGATTTACTGGGCGGACCGCCGCCCTCGCAGCTACCGTCTGTTCGTGTTCGCGAGAGTGGCGATCCTGACCATCCTGGTCTCGGCCTGCTCGGCCCCGGACGACAACGGCGACGCCGACCGATCCGCCGGCGCTGCGCTGAGCTGGAATCAGGCGATGGACAGGCTTTACGATTCCGGCTTCGACGATATCGAGGGGCTGCGACGGTCGGCGAACGGGTGCTGGTCGGCCGACACCTTCGCTCTCGGCATGAAGACGACGGCGTTCATCGACCGGTCCGGCGGCGTCCACATCGAGTTTCCGCCTGAATCCTGTGGGCGACGGAACCAATAGCGGGCAGTCATGCTGCAGTCTCTCCGATCCGCCTTTGCTTCACCGGACCCCTAAAAAAAACATTAGAATCTTATGCTTGCTGCCGTGGGAGAGAGGGATCAGTTATCCGACGTGGTCGCGCAGGCGCGCTGACGATGCGGAGACTTGCGTTTCGGATCAACAGCGGGCCGCCGGCCAGCCGGAATATTGAGCTAGATTGGGCACGGAGGCTGCTTCATCCGATGGTGCGCGCGACTGCTCGCTGGCTTGCTGCCCTTCTTCTCCTGTCGGCCGTCGGAGTTGCCGTCATCGGCAGCATGGTGCATGCGAACACCGAGCCGAAACCCACGGTGACACGGGACGAGCTGCCGGTGGTCGCGGCGGCGCGCGTCGACCTCGCCAACCTCGCGCGCGACACGGCCTACACGGCCGAGCTCCGGCCCTATCTCGAGGCGGACCTGCACGCCAAGGTCGCGGGCTATCTTAAGGTGATCTCCGTCGATATCGGTGACCGGGTGAAGGCCGGGCAAGTCATCGCGACGCTGGAACTGCCGGAGCAGGAAGCGGATCTCGCCAAGGCGCAAGCCGATTTCGACGTGATGAAGCTGAGCTATGACCGGGTCTCGGCGGTCGCGGCCAAGGAGCCGGGCCTGCTGGCGCAGCAGGAAGTCGACAAGGCGCGCGGCGATTACCAGATGGCCCAGGCCGCGCTGAACCGGACGAAGGCGCTGGTCGAGTACGCCAAGATCGTGGCGCCCTTCGACGGCGTCGTCACCAACCGCTACGCCGATCCCGGGGCGCTGATCCAGTCCGGCACGACGTCCAGCAGCCAGTCGATGCCGGTCGTCCGTATCGCGGAGCTCGCGCGGCTGCGCCTCGACTTCCCGGTGCCGCAGTCGGTGGCGCCGGACGTCGCGCCCGGCATGCCGGTGCAGGTGACGATCCAGGCGACCGGCGAGGTGACCAAGGGGGTGGTCGCCCGCGACACCGACAACGTCGATACCTCGACGCGGATGATGCGGGTCGAGGTGGACATCGACAACAAGTCGCTCCGCCTCAAGCCCGGCATGTACGCGACGGCGTCGCTGGCGCTCCAGACCGTCAGCCATGCGCTGGCGCTGCCGGTCCAGGCGGTGGCGTTCGGCGACACGCCCGATGTCTGGGCGATCGATCGCGACGGGGTCCTGGTGGATCGGCCGGTCAAGATTGGAATCCAGACGGCGGACAAGGTCGAAATCCTTGGCGGCCTTGCCCGCGACGACGCCGTGGTATTTGGCAGCCGCGACGGGCTGCGGCCCGGAATGAAGGTCAAGCCGAAGTACGTCGAGTAAAACACTCCCCACAGGCAAGTATTCGGCAGGTCGTGCGTGGCAAAGTTCGCGCTAAAATTCCCGTATTTCATCATCGTCTGCTGCCTGATGACGTGCGTCATCGGGGCGACGAGCTTGGTCCGCATGCCGGTCGATTTGTTCCCGGCGGTGAAGATCCCGGTGGTGGTGGTGGCCACGTTCTATCCCGGGATGCCGGCCGAGGAGATCGAGAACGACATCACCGGCCGCTTCGAGCGGTACTTCACCCTGGGGAGCGGCATCGACCACATCGAATCGAGCTCGCTGCCCGGCGTCAGCCTGATCAAGGTCTACTTCCAGCCGGGCACCGGCGCGGACGCGGCCGTCACCTCGATCTCGAACCTGGCGATGGCCGATCTGAGGCGACTGCCGCAAGGCACGCTGCCGCCCGTGGTCCTCAAGTTCGACGCTTCGAGCCTGCCGGTCTGTCTGGTGACGCTCAAGGCGGAAGGCCTGTCGGAGGCCAAGATCCACGATCTCGGCCAGTACGACGTGCGCAACCAGATCGCCAACGTGCCGGGCGCCTCGGTGCCGCAGCCCTTCGGTGGCAAGTACCGCCAGATCATGATCTATGTCGATCCCGAGAAGCTCGAGGCGCACCAGCTCAGCGTCATGGACGTGGTGCGCGAAGCCAACGAAGCCAACATCATCCTGCCGTCGGGCGACGTGAAGATCGGGCCTTACGACTACAACATCTTCACCAACAGCCAGATCGACCACATCCACGAGATGGACGACATCCCGCTGAAGGCGGTGGGCGATTCCGTGGTGACCGTCGGCGATGTCGGTCATGCCGAAGACGCGGCGCAGATTCAGGTCAACGCCGTGCGCGTCGACGGGCAGCCCTCGGTCTATCTCCCCGTGCTGAAGCAGGGCGGCGATTCCAACACGATCGCGATCGTCGACGGCATCAAGGCCGCGATCGGCCATCTCGTCGACGTGCCGAAGAACCTCGTCACCAAGGTCGTCTTCGACCAGTCGAATTTCGTGAAGAGCGCCATCGAAAACCTGATCGACGAGGGCGGCATCGGGCTCGTGCTGAGGGGCCTGATGATTCTCGTCTTCCTCG
>DATGFU010000533.1:0-2260 GCA_035308865.1 Allostellaceae bacterium
CGCCGTCGCCGAGCGCCTTGCGGAGCGCCGACAGGTGGACGGCGAGGGTGTTCTCCTCCACCACCGTCGCGCCCCACACCGCGTGCATCAGCTCGTCCTTGGTGACGAGCTCGCCGGGACGCCGCACCAGTGCGAGGAGCAGGTCGAAGGCACGCGTGCCGAGCTCCACCGGCCGCCCGTCGGCCAGAAGCTCGCGCCGGTCGACCAGCACTCGAAAGCGTCCAAAGTCGATAGAGCCGCCCGCGCTCATCGTCCGATTGAAGCCCGCTTCACGACACTTCACCCCGCTTCATACCAGCATCCAGGCCCCTTCATCGAGACCCGACGCACGCTTCTCCCGTCGGCCGAACCGCTCATCCCGAGCGGGGCCGGAACGAGGAAAGGAACACTCCCATGCGTACGTCCCTGATGATCGCCGCCGCCCTCCTCGCCACCGCCGTCTCCGCCGGCGCCGAGGAAGCCCCCCAGATCGCGATGGCTCCCGGTGCGTTTTCCGCTACGGCGCCGCGTCAGCTCGTGCACCAGACCGCGCTGGTCTATCCGAAGTCGATCGTGCCCCAAGACCGCGAGGCCTCGGTGCTGCTCACCTACACCATCGAGCCCGACGGCCATGTCGACCAGCTCAGGATCGTCAAGAGCGCGACCGCCCCCTTCGACAACGAGGCGGTGAAGGCGCTCGCCGGCCGGATCTCCTCACCGGCGCCGACCGCCACCCAAGGCGCCACCGCGCTCGTCGAGTTCCACGCCGCCCCGTGAGCCCGGAACCGTACCCTCTCCGCCCCGCGGGGCGGAGAGGGGTTGCGGCCTGCTCAGAACCTCATGTTGGCCTTCATGTAGACGAAGCGGCCGATGGCGTCGTAACCGGCGGTGCTGAGGATGTTGCCCTCATCGCTCGGCTGCAGGAAGGGCGGATCCTTGTCGAACAGATTGTCGACGCCCACGGTCATCGTGATGTTCCGGAAGCGGTACGTGGCGGAAAGGTCGGTAAAGAAAAGGCCCGCCGTTTCATTGCCCTCGAAATCGTAGGCGCCCTTGGCAGGACAGGTGACAGCGCCGTATTCGCAGGCCGATGACGGATCGGCGTTGCGCACGCCGCCGTAATAGCGCTCGGTCGCGCTCAGGCTCCACATTTCGGTCGCGAGCACCGCGGTCACCAAGGCTTTCCAGCGCGGCTCGGCGCTGTCGCCGGGAAAGGTCCCTGCAAGCTGCTGAACCACACCGGTGGACCCGGTGGTGGTGTCGGCGAGCAGGTAGTTGACTTGGCCGTCGAGCGTAAGCTTGCCGATCGACGGCAGGCCCAGCGCCGCGGCTTCGACGGCATAGCTTACGTCGACGTCGATGCCGTCGGTGTTCTCATTGGCGATGTTGGCGTTCAGCGCGGTGACATTGCCGAGACTGCCGGTCATCGAATTGCGCGGACCGATCAGCTTGCACGCGGCCGCCGGCGAGATCACGTAGGGTATGCCGCCGTAACAGTCGGCCACGATACGGTTCGCATCGAGCCCGCCGATCTCGCTGCGGATGAGGATCGTGTAGTAGTCGACGGCGACGGATAACGCCGGCACCACGACCGGGGTCAGGACTCCGCCGGCGGTCCAGAACTGTGACGTTTCCGGCCGGACCGCCGGGCTGCCGCCGTTGATGACTCCGACTTCGTCAATCTGGGCCGGGACCGCAGTTGCCGGAAGGCCAACCGCCATCAGCGAAGCCCGGCAGGCGGGGCTGCCGACAAAGGCCCCACCAAGCGCACAGGGATCGCTGCCTAGCACCGCGCCGAGCGTCTGGCCGCTGTAGAGTTCTCTGACTTGCGGCGCCCGAAAGCCTATGGAGTGCGATCCGCGGAGCCGGAAGCTGTCGTCGATCGCGTAATCGAGCCCCTCCTTGTGCGTCCAGGCCGGCCCGAAAATCGTGTTGTAGTCGTAGCGGCCGGAGGCATCGAGCGTCAGCGCCTTGGCGAAAGGCAGATCCTTCAGGAGCGGCGCGTTCACCTCGACATAGCCCGACGCCGTTGTGTATCCGCCTGCGGTGGCAGCGGAAAAGAAGGGCGCATCACCCTCAGTGGTGACCGCGTCCGGGTGATCGAACAGGCTGTCGGTCCGGTAGTCGAACCCGGCCGCGGCGGTCAGGTCGCCCGCCGGCAGCCGGTAGATCGGGTCGCTGATACTGCCGTAGGCATCCGACAGTGTGTAGCCGCTGTTGTCGGTGCTGGTATATGTCAGGTAGGCCGCCTGGGCCGGCGTCAGCGTGTTGTAGCCCAGGA
>DATGFU010000534.1:0-4212 GCA_035308865.1 Allostellaceae bacterium
GGCCTCGCGGATGGCCCTGACCACATAGGCCCGCGCGCGCTGCACGGCGTCGGGAATGGGCAGGCCCTCGGCAAGCCCCATGGCGATTGCGGAAGCGAGCGTGCAGCCGGTTCCGTGGGTGCCGCGCGTCTCGATACGCTCGCCGTCGAAGACCAGGATGCCGCCGCCCCGAGTGGCCAGGACGTCGTAGAGGCGGGATCCCTCGAGATGGCCGCCCTTCACCAATGCCGCAGCGGCGCCCAGGGTCACGATCTCGGAGGCGGCTGCGGCCATGCTGGTCACGTCGTTCACCTTGTGGCCGGTGATCTCTTCCGCTTCGGGCAGGTTCGGCGTGACGATGGTCGCCGCGGCAAACAGGATCAGCCGCATCGCGTCGACCGCCGCCCGGTCCACGAACTTGGTGCCGCTGGACGAGGCCATCACGGGATCGACGACGACCTTGAGGCGGCGGCCGCGCAGCTCGTCGGCCACCGCCTCGATGACCGAGGCATCGGGGAGCAGGCCCGTCTTCACCGCGTCGGCACCGATATCGTCCAGGACGGCCACCATCTGGGCCCGCACGAAGGCGGCATCGACCGGCCGCACCTCGGTGACGCCCAACGTGTTCTGGACGGTGAGCGCCGTCACCGCGGTCGCGGCATAGCCGCCGAGCGCCATCACCGTCTTGATGTCGGCCTGGATGCCGGCACCGCCGCCGGAATCGGAGCCGCCGCAGACGAGGACGCGCGGGATCATGCGTCGACGACGGCGTGCGTCAGCGTCTCGATGATCTCGTCGACGGCGGCGCGGACCATCGCCTCGTCCTCGCCCTCGGCCATCACGCGGATGACCGGCTCCGTCCCCGACTTGCGGATGAGCAGCCGCCCGGCGCCGGCGAGCCGCTGCTCGGCCTCGCCGATGGCGCGCGCTACCGGTCGCGCCTTCAGCGGCTCGGTCCCGGCCTGAAAACGCACGCTCCGAAGGTATTGCGGCAGCGGCGTGAAGACGCGCCCGATCTCGCTCGTCCTGCCGCCCTGCTCGATCAGCGCGGCGAGCACCTGCAGCGCCGCGATCAGCCCGTCGCCGGTGGTCGAGTGGTCCATCAGGATGATGTGGCCGGACTGCTCGCCGCCCACATTGAAGCCCTGCCCCAGCATGTGCTCGAGCACATAGCGGTCGCCGACCGCGGTGCGCGCGAGCCGCAGCCCCAGGCCCGCCAGATGGCGCTCGAGGCCGAGATTCGACATGACGGTGGCAACGATTCCGCCGCCCTTGAGCCGGCCGGTCTTGTGCCAGGCGCCGGCGATCAGGGCCATGAGCTGGTCGCCGTCGAGCAGCGTTCCCGTCTCGTCGGCCACCAGCAGACGATCGGCGTCGCCATCGAGCGCCAAGCCCAGATGGGCCTCGTGGTCGACCACGGCCCGCTGCATCGCCTTGGGCGAGACCGCGCCGGAATTGCGGTTGATGTTGAACCCGTCGGGCGCCACGCCGATCGGGATGACATCGGCGCCCAGCTCGTAAAGCACCTTCGGCGCCACCTTGTAGGCCGCGCCATGGGCGCAATCGACGACGATCCGGATGCCGTCGAGCCGCATGCCGCGCGGGAAGCTGTTCTTGACGAATTCGATATAGCGGCCCGGCGCGTCGTCGAGCCGCTGCGCACGGCCGAGGGCGGAGGGCGCCGCACGGCCGTTGCCGTCGCCCCGCGCGATATCGGCCTCGATCGCGCGCTCGATCTCGTCGCTGAGCTTGAACCCGTCGGGGCCGAACAGCTTGATCCCGTTATCCTCGTAAGGATTGTGCGAGGCCGAGATCATGACGCCGAGATCGGCCCGCAGCGATCGGGTGAGCATCGCCACCGCCGGGGTCGGCATCGGCCCTACCAGGACGACATCCATCCCCATCGCGATGAAGCCGGCGGTCATCGCCGGTTCGATCATGTAGCCCGACAGCCGCGTGTCCTTGCCGATCACCACCGAGTGACGATGGTCGCCACGGCGGAACTGCCGGGCGGCCGCCTTCGCCACCTTGTTGGCGATCTCGTCGGTCATCGGTTCTTCGTTGGCCCGGCCGCGGATTCCATCCGTGCCGAAGAGCGTGCGCGTCATGAAACAACCGGAATTTGTCCAAGGATCCTGCGGCAGAGGCTTAAACCGATTCCCCGGCGGACTCCAGCGCTGCCACCACGCGCAACGCCTGCACGGTCTCGGCCACGTCGTGGACGCGCAGCATGTCGGCGCCGGCGGCGATGCCGGCCAGGGCGGCGGCGAGCGAGCCGGGGAGCCGGTCGCGGGGGACCGGCACGTGGGCGATTCGGCCAATGAAGCCCTTACGCGAAACGCCCAGCAAGACACCGCAGCCCGTCGTGCGGAAGAGTCCCAGCATCGCCAGGATATCGAGATTATGCGCGACGGTCTTGCCGAACCCTATTCCCGGATCGACCAGGATGTTGGATCGGCTCAGGCCGCCCGCCTCGCAGGCCGCAATGCGCGCTTCCAGGAAATCCAGCACGTCGAGCGGCGCCGACTGGTAGCGCGGATTCTCCTGCATCGAGCGCGGATCGCCCTGCATGTGCATGAGCGCTACGGCAGCTCCCGTCTTGGCCGCCAGCTCGATGGCGTCCGGCGCCCGGAGCGCCGTGACGTCGTTGACGATCCGTGCCCCCGCGTCCAACGCCTGGGCCATCACGCTCGGATGCCGCGTGTCGATCGAGATCACGGCGCCCATCCCGGCCAGGGCACGGATCACCGGAAGGACGCGCGCCGCCTCGATGTCGGGCGAAAGCGGTTCGGCGCCCGGCCGGGTCGACTCGCCGCCGACATCGACGAGATCCGCGCCCGCGGCGAGCATCGCCCTGCCCTGCGCGATCGCCCGGTCGGGATCGAGGAAATCACCGCCGTCCGAGAAGCTGTCAGGCGTGACGTTGACCACGCCCATGACCAGCGGTCGTGAAAGCTTCAGGCCGGCCCAATCAGGCCGAGGCAGCGCCAGCCGCGCCGCCAACAGCGACAGGCGGCGTCCGATCGGCGTCGCATCATTGCGGGTCAGCCAGGCGACGAATTCGGTGGCGGAGACGAGCGAGGCGGCGGCGCCGCCTTTCCGCGACCGGACCAAGATCTCGACCGTCGGCGCCGCCTCGCCCGGCCGCCCCGTGCCGATCGCGTGCCCGGCCGCGAGCGCGGCCTCCGCCTCTCCCGCCGTCAGCCGTCCGACCGGCCGGAGGTAGAATTTCCCGGGATCGCCCTCGGGATGGGCCGGCAGGCCCCAGACAGGGCCACGGCCGCCCGAATCCATCAGGCGTTCGGCTGGGGCTCTGGCTCCAGCCCGCCGGCGGCGGGCTTGTCCTTCCCACGGAAGCCGCCGGCAGGCGGGATCGACGACCGTCGCGGGGTCTGGCGGGGCGATTCATCGGGGTCCTCACGGACCACAGCCTCGCCACGCAGCAGCCGCTGGCATTCCTCGCCGCTCAGCGTCTCGAACTCGAGGAGGCCCTTGGCGATCGTATGGAGGTCGTCCACGTGCTCGCCGAGGACCCTGCGGGCCGTCGTCTCGCCCTCGTCGACGATCCGGCGGATCTCCTCGTCGATCAGCCTGGCCGTGGCGTCGGACACGTTCTTCCGCTGGGTCACGGAATGGCCGAGGAAGACCTCCTCCTCGTTCTCGGAATAGCGGATGCGGCCGAGCCTCTCGGACATGCCCCACTCGGTCACCATCCGGCGCGCCATGGCGGTCGCCTGGTGGATGTCGTTCGAGGCGCCGGTGGTGACGTTGTCCTCGCCGAAGATCAGCTGCTCGGCGACGCGACCGCCGAACATCAGCGCGATGCGCGCGGTGAGCTCCTTCAGCGAGTAGTTGAAGCGGTCACGTTCCGGCAGGTTCATGGTCACGCCGAGCGCCCGCCCGCGCGGGATGATCGTCACCTTGTGCAGCGGATCGTTGCCCGGCACGAAGAGCGAGACCAGCGCATGCCCGGCCTCGTGATAGGCGGTCAGCTCCTTTTCCTTCTCGGTCATGACGAGCGAGCGGCGCTCGGCGCCCATCATTACCTTGTCCTTGGCGGCCTCGAACTCGGCCATGCCGACGACGCGCCGGCCCGCACGGGCAGCGAGCAGGGCTGCCTCGTTCACGAGATTGGCCAGATCGGCGCCGGAGAATCCCGGCGTGCCGCGCGCAATCACCCGCGCATCGACATCGCTGCCGATCGGCACCTTGCGCATGTGCACCTTGAGGATC
>DATGFU010000535.1:0-5986 GCA_035308865.1 Allostellaceae bacterium
ACCTTCTCCTCCAAGCTGATCCTGGTGCCGAATCAGCTGCTGCAGGACTCGGCCTTCAATCTCACGACTTGGCTCGCGGGCAAGCTCGGCGTCCGCATCGCGCGCGCGCTCAATCGCAAGCTCACCGTCGGCAGCGGCGCCAAGGAACCGACCGGCGTAATGAATGTCGCGACACTGGGCGTGCTGTGTCCTACCGGCGAGACGACGACGGTGACCGCCGACGACCTGATGGACCTCGAGCACTCGGTCGACCCGGCCTATCGCGCCAACGCGGTGTGGATGTTGGCCGACCCGACGCTGAAGGGCATCAAGAAGCTCAAGGATGGCGCAGGGCGTTATTTGTGGACGGCAGGTCTCGCAGAAGGCGAGCCGGGCACGATACTTGGCCATACTTATGTCGTCAATCCGCATATGCCGCTGCCCGCGGCGAACGCGCAGACGATCGCCTTCGGCGACTTCTCGAATTACTTCATCCGCCGCGTGCGCGGCATGCAGGTGCTGCGCCTGACCGAGCGCTATGCCGACTTCAACCAAACCGGCTTCCTCGCCTTCCAGCGCTGGGACGGCAACCTGGTCGACGCAGGCACTCACCCGGTGAAGTACCTGCAGCAGTCGGCATCCTGAGGCTCGGGATGAGCACTGGCGCAGCTCTGAAGGGGTCCTTTTCCTCCCTAGCGCCCGGTCCACTCGGCGGTGACCGCGACAACACCGAGCGCCGGCGGGCTCCTCCTTCATGGGGGCCGCGGCCGGCAAATCTCGGCGAGGCGGAGGGCTGAGCGCATGCCCGAAGGCGTCCGCCTGTCGTCGCTGGTGGTGACGTCCGACTATTCCCAGGCGCTGTCGCAGGCCAACGCCTACATCACGACGCTCGATCGCGAGAAGGTCGCGGTGGGCACCGTCGTGAAGGCGCTGGCCGAGCAGGACGCCGCTACCACCCAGTCGACGCTCGGCGTGGAGCGCTTGCGGCGCTCCCATGTCGACGGCTACGCCGCGGCGGCGAAGTACAACGCGGGCGTCCGGGAGGTCGCTGCCGCCGAGGCGCTGCACAAGATCTCGTCGGAAGAGGCGGCGCTGCTCGTCGGCAAGCTGCAGGCCGCGTTCGAGAGCGCGACGGCGAAGATGGCCGAGGAGCGCGGCATCTTGGCGGCGCTTGCCGGCGGCATCCGCGAGACCGGCGAGGGGATGGAGGCGGCGCAGGGCAAGATCGCGGCCTTCACCGGTGTGTTCTCGAAATTCGCCGAGTTCGCCGTCGCCGGCATCGGCATCGAGCAGCTCCTCGAGCAGTTCAACAAGCTCACCGAGACGTCCGAGCAGATGCACCGGATGGGCGAGGAGACCGGGCTCACGACCGGGCAGCTGTCCGCGCTCCGCGTCGTCGCCGCCCAGACCGGGACCGAGTTTGACAGTTTCCAGCGGCTTCTGCCGCGCTTTGCCCAGTCGATGCAGGAAGGTGCGATCGCGCCGACGTCAAGGCAGGCCGAGACGTTCAAGGCTCTCCGCGTCGAGGTCCGCGACGCAGCCGGCAATCTGCGGCCGATGGGCGACGTGCTCGTCGAGGTCGCCAAGCGCCTCTCGGGATACCAGAACGACGCCAACCGTGCCGCGCTGGAGACCAATCTCTTCGGCACGCGGCTCGGCGCCGAGCTGATGCCGGCGCTCCTCAAGCTGGGCGAAGAGGGTTTCCCCGGCGCCGAAGCGGCTGCGAAGCGCCTCGGCGTGCTGCTGGGCGGCGAGGAGGTTGAGGCCGCGTCGAAATACCGGGCTGCCGTCCAGAGTATGGGGCTCGCCTGGGAGGGTTTCGAGCGCGGCATCGCCGATACCGGCGCGATCACCGCCGCGGCCAACCTGGTGCGCGGCCTGACGGTCGCGCTCGAAGGCCTCACCGCGGCAGCGGGCCATGTGCCGTGGCGGGTGATCGGAGGCGCCCTTCGCCTGTCGAGCCCCGCGGCGTTCCTCGCCGGCGGTTCCCTCGGCAGCCTCTCCGACCTCGGCGCCGAACCGGAGAGCCCGGAGCGTGCGCCGTCGACCGGGCGGGCGCATATGGGCGCCCTCGAGACCGCCCCGGTGATCGCCGGCGCCGACAAGGGGCCGGAGCAGTTCACCGGCGAGGCCGAGCGCTGGATCAAGCAGGAGCTCTACCAGCAGCAGATCTTCGGCACGCAGTCGACGGCCTACGAGATCAAGCGCTGGCAGGACATGCTGGCGATCGCGCAGGCCGGTGGCGCCGACTACGCGAAGGCGGTCGAGGAGATCCAGGGGCGCATCTACGGGCTGCAATCGACTCAGCAGAAGCAGGGCACCGCCGCCGGCACCAAGGCCGACGAGACGCAGTTCCGCCTGGCCATGGACGCCGCCGCCGCCATGCCCAGGGGCTCCGAGGCGGCGATCGCCGGGTTCCAGCATGCGCAGGACGTGGCCACGCAGTTCTTCGGCGCGGTCTCGACCCAGGCCGGCGAGGCGGCGAAGGCGGTGGCCGCTTCCTGGACCGCGTGGACGCAGGAGACGCAGCGCCAGGCCGACGAGTGGGCGCGCACCCAGGTCGACGGCCAGAAGCTCGTCCTGCAGGGCGAGATCGACGGTCTCGACCAGGCGGTGGCGGCGCACCGGATCACCAGCCAGCAGAAATTCGCGATCGCCAAGGCCGACACCGACCAGATGATCGAGCTGGACCGGCAGTGGCTGGCCTCGCAGATGGCCAAGTATGCCGCCGGCTCGGCCGAGGCGCTCAAGTATTACGACCAGCTCTATTTGCTGGGGCTGGAGCAGAACCAGAAGGACGAGCAAATCGACGCCCAGCGCGCTGAAGCCTTCACGCGCAGCCAGCAGGAGATGCAGCACCAGTCGGAAGAACGGTGGAAGAGCATCGAGCACTCGATCGATAGCGCGTTCGACAAGCTGACAGACAGCAGCCAGAAAGGGAAAGCGCGCGTCAAGGAGGTCGAGGCCGCGGTCCGCGACCTGGCGAAGGAACTGGAGAAAAAGTTCCTACTGCAGCCGCTGCTCGACCAGCTCTTCGGCACCGGGAGCGGGGGCCCTGGCGGCGGCGGGTTCGGGGGGCCCGGCGGCGGCGGTGGCGTGGGCGGAGGCGGTTTCGGGGGCGGGGGGCGGCTTCCTCGGGCAGATCTTCGGCCAGAACGGCCTCGGCGGCTGGCTAAACAACCTGTTTTCGGGGGGCGGCTCGGGCTCGTTCTACGGGGGCGTCACGACCCCGGATGTCGGCTCGATGGTCGATTATCTCAACCAGGGCATGCCGACGCTCTCGGACCTGTCCGACCAGCTGGCGGCCATGGCGCCGTCGACCGGCTTCGGCGGCGGCTTCCTCAGCAATATCTTCTCTGGAATCGGCGCTTTCCTGGGCCTCGAGCACGGCGGCGTGATGACGTCGCGCGGGCCGCTGCCGCTGCGCCGCTACGACGGCGGCGGCATCGCCGATTCGGCGCAGCTTGCGATGTTCGGCGAGGGCTCGACGCCCGAGGCCTACGTGCCGCTGCCGGACGGCCGCTCGATCCCGGTGGCGCTGCAGGGCGATACCGGCGGCATGGCGATCGGCGGCGACGCGCACTACCACACGTACCATGTCGACGCCCGCGGCAGCTCGGACCCGGCCGAGGTCGAGCGCCGGGTCAACGCGGTGATGACGAAGCACCTGCCGCGGATCCAGGCGAACGTCGCGCGCCAGGCGCAAGCCGGGATGCTGCGCGAGGTCAACCGCGGCGCTCTCGCGGCGAAGGCGATGGGACGGCGCCGGCTCTGATGGCGAGCCCGACGCTGTCGCCCGAGGAGATCGCCGCCCGCTTCGTTCAAGAATGGGGCGACATCGGCATGCTGCTCCATGCCCAGCTGCGAGAGGCATGCGGCAACCCTGCCGACCGCGCGGCCGTCTGGGGCGAGACGGCCCGGATCCTCGATGGCATTCCGTTGGACTTCGAAATCGCCAGGTCGCGGCGAGTACTGCCGCGTCAGGCGATGATCGCCCTGCGCACAGCCGTGGCCTCGCTCGCGCTCCGGACGGCATTGCAGGCCTTCGTCATCAAGTATGGCGCGCCGGCTCGGGGCGCGATCTCGCGATCGGACGATCGGTCCGAGCGATGGGGGTAGGGGGGATGAAAAGTATAGCCGTACTCGGGCCCGCCACCGGTTCCCAGGCAAATTTTTGGGCTGCCAATCCCCAAACTTTTTTTCTCCGGGGGTAGCCACGCGGTGAATGGCGGTCCGGAAAGCTCGCCGGCTCAAGCTCATAGCCGGCACCGACAGGGCCGATCGAGCACCGCGGGACGACCCGGCGACCCCCGATTCACGCCCGCCCAAGCCACCGAAAACCCTAAGTTACGACGCGAAATTGGAATGGCGCAAGCTCGCGCCGGCCGCCTTCAAGGTCGGCACGCTGCGTGCGCCCGATGTGCGCGGGTTTGAGCTCCTCTGTGAGACCCTGGCACGGGCGCGGCGGGCGCAGGCCTTGATCGACGCGGAAGGCATGACAGTCTCGACCGGCGAAGGCGGCATGAAGACCCATCCGGCCGTCCGCATCCTCGAGGTGGCGACCGCCCAGGCGGCGCAGCTGCTCCGCGACTTCGGTCTGACGCCGAAAGGGCGCCAGGGTGTCGACGCGACGCCGCCGAAGGGACCCAACCAATTCGATCGGAACGGACGGAGGCAATGATGGCGGATCTCGACTCACGGCCCGTCGCGGGCATCGCATGGGATGCCTGGCGCCGGCTCCGGCGACCTGGCCAACGAGCCGCACAGCGGATCTATGCACGCCTGATGCTGACCGGCCGATGGGACCCGGGATTCGCCTCGTCGCTGCTCGCCGCCTGCATGTGCGTCGAGCGTTACGAGCGCGAAAAGCGCCGCCTCGCCGCCGCGGTCAGGTCCGGCGTTCCAACCCGAGCGGCGCGCCGGCGATACCGTGGCTGGTGCAAAGAGGCGCGGGAGTGGCTTGTGCAGATGCTGGCCGTGCTCGACCGCGGGAACCTTTTCGAGGTCAGCCCGGACGGCGGCGACGTCGAGATTGACCGCCTGATCGCGCCATAGAAGCGAGTCGGATCGTCGCATTCCGGTACGAAATATGGTAGGAGGTGCCCGAGTCGCCACGAGCACCAGGCCGCGGATGCGCCGAGCCGCTGAATATGGGTACGATCCGGATCGCGCCGCCCGCGGGCAGCTCGCGGCCGATCGCGCGCGGGCCGAGGCAGAGGCGCGGGCTGCAGCTCGGAAAGTGGCGCACGCCGGCCTCGCCTCGGTCACGCCGGCCGAGGCGCAGGTAGTCGAGATTCCGCCGCGGCCATGTCGTGCGTGGTGGCTGGACTAGCCCCGCCGGCGCCGCCGCGAACGATCGCGCGCAGCCCGGCGGCGCGCCATGCGCCATCAACGCGTGACATCACGCGTGTTCACGCCCATATTTGGGCTGCCAAGTCGTCCCCGCACGCCGAACTGTAGCCGTACGGCGTGCGTGCCTCTCGGGGCTAGGGTGCGGGGACGCACCTCTACCGGAATTCCCAAACATCCTCGATCCGAGACCTGATCGCCTTGCGCCATCGGAACGCATCCGGACGATCCGGCCGGTAGGAGCGCGCTACCGCGCCAGCCATCATGTCCGCTAGCTGCACGAGCGGGTCGCGCGCTGAATCCTTGAAGCGCACGTCCTTGACGCGGCCGGTTTCGGCACGGAGCGCTGCGGCGAGCTGCTGGCGAAAGAGGCGGTCACCCGAGCCGTCGATGACGATTCGGGCCCCGGTGAGGCCTGCTGTTTTCTTCACCACCTGGCCGAGGAAATAGCGGTAGAAGCCCTTGCGGTCGCCGCGCAGGTGCTCCGACCGGATCTTCGCCTTCTGCACCACGATCGCGCGGACCCTGAAGGGGCAGCCGGACACGTCCCGGCAAAACTCGTCCCTGACCGCATCGGTGCACTTGGAAAATTTGAACTCGCCTTTATGCACGGATCGGTCTCTGCGCCCTTCGATGACGAGCCTCGTCTCGTCGGCGG
>DATGFU010000536.1:0-3856 GCA_035308865.1 Allostellaceae bacterium
CCCGGCCTTGTGCCGGGCATCCACGTCGGGCAGCGGCGCATCGGCCCGACGTGGATGGCCGGGACGGGCCCGGCCATGACGGTGGGGAGGTAACAACCGTCAGAGGCACAACACTAGCCGCGCAAGAAACCGGCGGCCGCGCCTGCCATTGACGGGCGCGGCCGGCGCGCTTGCGCCGGAGGAGGGGGATGCGCAAGCGCTGGATCCTGCTGGTGCTCGCCATCGGACTCGGGCTGGCGGCCGCGGCGGGAGTCTTCATCGGCGCCAATCTGGGCCACGACGAGATCGTGGCGGTGCCGCTGGCGCAGTTCATGTCCGATCCCGACCGGTTCGAGAGCCAGCTCCTGTCGCTCCAGGGCTACCTGATGGTGACGGGCGGCGAGGCGCGGCTCTACGCCTCCGAGGCGGAGGCGGCGAACCGGCTCGACGGCAACGCGGTGCGGCTCGACCTGCCGCCGGGGCTCGCGGCGCCGGAACGCGGCTACGTGACCGTGGTCGGGCGCGGCGCGTCGGACATCACGGGCTCAGGTGGCATGTTTGCCGGACCGGGCCGGGTGCCGTGGCTCGGCGCCGTGCGCTCGGTGACGCCGCTTTCGGCCGGGCGGTGATTCGCGCTAGCCTCCGGTATGGCCAGGAAGATCGTCGATGCGGCGGTGATCATCCCCGACGCGGGTCCGGTGCTGACGCTGGCGCGGATCGACCGGCTGGATCTGTTCGAGACATTTTCCGCGCTGATCCATATCGTCGATCAGGTGCAGTACGAAATCACCAAGGCGGCCAATGATCCGGACGGCAAAGTCGGCGCTTGGCTGCATCGCATGGGCAACCGGATCACGATCGTCGAGACGCTGGTCGGATTCGGCTTCAGGATCAAGCTGGAGCGGGGCGAGACCCCTCGCGGGGGCAATCTCGGCGAGATCGCGGTCGACGAATACGCGACCGAGCTGGCGCTGCGCGGCGCCCCCGGCTTCGTGCCGCTCGTCCTGTTCGAAGACCCGGACGTGCTGGAAACGCGGGTCGCGCGCCTGGCGCGCGTTCATCTCCTGAACACCGCCGCGTGGATCAGGGCGCTGGCGGACGAGGGCATTATTCCCGATGGGGCGGCGTTGCTCGATGCGATCAACGCACAGCGCAAGTCGCCGCTGATGCCGATCGAGCGGCCCGGCCGGACGAAGCCGGGTGCGCTCGCGATGGTTGCGGAGGCGAAACGATGACGCTGGCTGAGATGTTGGACAGGCTGGAGGGCGGCAGGATCGGTCACGCCGCGGCGATGCGCTGGCTGGGGATCGACAGCCTCAACGAGCTGGTCGAGATCGTGCATCTCAACGGCCGCCAGATGCCGGGCCATCGGCCGATGCCGGTCGCGCCGGAGACGCGCGCGCTCCTCCGCCGGATCACGCAGCCGCTGCCTGGAAGGCGGTGAAGTCGCTCGGCAGGTCGCCCCGGTTCAAGCGGTCGTGCATTTAAGCAGCTCCCGCCTCAGCCCTTCCCCTCGTAAAGCCGTTCCAGCGCCTCGCCGTAGCGCTGGCGGATCATGTGGCGCTTGATCTTGAGGGTCGGCGTCATCATGCCGTTGGCGACGGTGAAGGCCTCGTCGAGGATGAGGAAGCGGCGGACGCGCTCGGCGCCGGTCAGCACGCGGTTGGCCTCGGCGACGGCGTCGGCGATGCGCTGCTGCACCTCGGGATCGGCCGCGACATTGCCCTCGGGATGCTTCGACAGCGTCTCGTCGTCGGGGACGATCAAGGCCACGACGTAGGGCTTGCGGTCGCCGTAGACCATAGCCTGGGCGAGGCCGGGCTGCAGCGTCAGGAACCCCTCGATGCGCTGTGGCGAGATCATCTCGCCGCCCGAGTTCTTGATGAAATCGCGCTTGCGGTCGGTGATGCTGAGATAGCCATCGCCGTCGAGCTCGCCGATATCGCCGGTATGGAGCCAGCCGTCGCGGATGGTGCGGGCGGTGGTCTCCTCGTCGCGCCAGTAGCCCTTCATCACGTTGGGGCCGCGCACCAGCACCTCGCCGTCCTCGCCGATGCGGACCTCGACGCCGGCGAGCGGCGGGCCCACCGTGTGCACCTTGATGCGGTTGGGCGGGTTGACCGAGACGACGGGCCCGGATTCGGTCTGGCCGTAGCCCTGGATCAGCTTCACGCCGAGCGCCACGAAGAAAAGGCCGACGTCGCGGTTGAGCGGCGCGCCGCCCGAGACGAAGGCCTTGAGCCTGCCGCCGAAGCGCTGCTGCACCTTGGCGCGGACCAGCCGGTCGAGCAGCCCGTCGACGAGTGACTCCACCTTGGTGAGCGTGCCGCCGCGGTTGTAGCGGCGCGTGCCGAGCCCCACGGCCCAGCGGAAGAGCGTGCGGCGGAGGAGGCCGCCGCGGTCGGCCGCCTGCACGATGCGCTTCTGCAGCGTCTCGCAGAGCCGCGGCACGGCGGTCATGATGGTCGGCCGCACTTCGCCCATGTCGGCGGCGAGCGTCTCGGGGGCGGTGAAATAGGTCTGGGCGCCCAGCGACAGCGGGAAGACGACGCCGGCCGTGTGCTCGTAGGAATGGGTCAGCGGCAGGAACGACAGGAACACCTCGTCGCCCAGATCCCAGGCCGCCTCGAACACCGCCTGCGCGCCGGCGGCGTTCGACATCATGTTGCGGTGGGTGAGCATCACGCCCTTGGGCACGCCGCCGGTGCCGGAGGTGTAGATGAGGCAGGCGGTGTCGTCGGGCTGGAGCGCCGCCACCGTCGCGTCGGTCGTGTCGGGCACCTCGGCGGCGCGCACCATGAGCTGCTGCCAGGTGAAGCTGTCGGCGCGGGTCTGGCCCTTGAGCTGATCCAGCGAGACGATCGCGGAGAGGTGCGAGATCTGGTCGGCGGCCGGCAGCACGCGCTGCGCCATGCCGGGCGCGTTGCCGAGGATCAGCACGGTGGCGTCGCTGTCCGCCAGCACGTGGCGGTAATCCTCGCTGGTATAGGTCGTGTAGGCCGGCACGGTGATGGCGCCGGCGCTCATGATGGCGAGGTCGGCCAGCTCCCATTCCGGCCGGTTCTCCATGATCATGGCGACGCGGTCGCCCGGCTTCACGCCCAACGCCCGCAGGCCGCGGGCGAGGGTGCGGACCTGGCCCTCGGCCTCGGCCCAGGTGACCGGACTCCAGGTGCCGCGGTGCTTCCCCCACAGGAACGGCCGGTCGCCGCGCCTTCCGACCCAGTCGAAGAACATCGCCGGAATGCTCGGCCAGCTGCCCGCCGCCATGCCTGGCCCTCCCCGAAACTTGCTTGGGCGAAGGGCTTACAAACTGATGCTGCGGTTGTCCATGTTCCGTGGGCGACGGCGTTCCGCGGATGCCGGCCCCGCCGCGCCCATATCTGCGAGGCGCAACTGCCGGAATCGGACGTATTTGATGGATCTGGAAATGACTTCGGCAGGCATACCCGCTATTTTTCTCCGAGCCGACCAGATTCGGGAGCAATCGATGCCGGACGACAATACTGAGGCACTGTGGGCAGAAGTCACCGCGCTGCGGGCGATTGTCTCCGCACTCATTGGATTGGAGAACGACCGCCTGAGAAATCCCACGAAGCTCACGGTGACCTTGCGGCACGAGGCAGAGAAGTACGCCAAGCGGAATCTACTCGCCGTTGACCCGCCGGTCCCGCACGATGTCGTGGCCCAAAAGGTGATGCCGCGGATCCGCGACATCCTCGCCGACGCGATCATGAGCCGGGCGCCGTGAGGTGCCCGCGCGCAGCGTTCAGGGCGCGAGCGGCCGGCGCTCGGCCGCCTCGACGCGCTCCTTCGCCTCCTTGAGCCCCACGCCGGTGGCGTCGCGGTAGAGCTTGATCGCCTCGATCTTCCGACC
>DATGFU010000537.1:0-3511 GCA_035308865.1 Allostellaceae bacterium
GCCCCCGCCCGGATCCCGCACGATGGAGCTGGGCGTCGCGTCGATGAGCCATGTGCCGTCCCGCCACAGTCGTAGATCGGCCAGATGCCGCCCCGCCGCCTCGAAGGCATAGGGCCCTTGCTCCTTCACCTCGAGCCACCAGGAGCGCTGTTCGTGATCGTCGAGTTCGGCCACCACGGGCTTGAGCTCGACCAGCTTCACGGGCGTCGGCTGCAGCTCGCGGCTCGCGACGACCGACAACTCGGCATCGCCCGATCCCTTCGGATCGGAGCTCAACCGGATCTTGTATGTGCCACGGTCGAGGAAGTCGTCGAGCCGGCCGTCCTGCGCCCCGGCGATCCCTTGCATGTCGTCCGGTCCGGCCATCGTGTCCACGAGCTGCAAGGCGGTGCCCTGGCCGCTCTTGACCGCCACGGCGTAGCGCCCGAATTCCGGCAACGTCAGCAGCGCCTCGTTGTCGCCCTGTGCCCGGAAGAGCTGCTTCGAGAGATGCGGCGCCGCGTTCGCGGCGGCGGTCGGCGCGGCCGGCCGCACCTGGCCCTGCAGCTCGGCGATGCGCGCCCGATAGGCGCCGGCGAGGCAGGCGATCGCGGCGGGACGCTTGTCGGCCGGGACATCACCACCGACGGGGATTGCGCAGGTGGCGACGACCTGCTGCAGCCAACGCTTCTGCGCTGCGACCAGCGAGGTCCGTCCCGCCGCATCCAGCGGCTCGCGCAACGCGCGGAAGTTTTCGTCGAGCGACCGGTCGAGCCCGGCAAGCTCGTCGCTTGCACAGATCAGCCGCTCGCTCGACGCCGACGCGCGGCCGCAATCGAAGCTGGGCCGCACCGTCTGGGCGCGGGACTCCAACGAGGTGATCGCCAAGGCGGCGAGGCACCACGAAACGAGGAGAATTTGTCGCACGGAAATTCGCGCAAGGGGGAACAAACCAATTCTATCCGGTCCCCCGGGGAAGGCAACGGAGGGCCGGGTTCAAACACGATATTGTTGTGGAGTGTTGCCGCCATGCACCGGATGAGGTGCGGAGCGCTCTTCCTGACCGAACGGCGCAGGAAGACGATGAAGGCTGCCCTGAAGCCGCCGGCGGGACGAGCCGGCGGCCTGCCACACCTCTCAGGGCGAATATTCCCAGTCCGCCTGGGTCATGATGATCGCCTGCGCGCCGCGATGCGGGACGTTGCGCGCCAGGATGTCGCCCAGCGCATGCGTGTCGTGGATGAGCTCGAATCCGCTCGCGGTAAAGGTGGTCGGATTGAAGACGTGCTCCGACAGCAGCGGATTGGTCAGCGCCTGCGAGAAGGCGTCGACCGCCACCATGCGCATGAGAAGCTCCGGCAGCGGCGAGTTGGCCACCCGGTCCTCGGCGAAGAGGCCGGCATAGAACTCCACGCGGTCGGGGGAGCCGTAAAGCGCCTTCAGCAGGTCGACCACCTCCGGGTGCGTGGAGATGTCGTCGAAGCTTTCGGCGGGATCCATGCCGAAGGCGGCACGGTAGCTGTTGTAGGGGGCGACGCGATTGTAGCGCGCCTGCAGCACCGCGTGCTCCTCCAGCGGCAGCAAGGCGTCGGCGGTGTTGAAGGCGCCGATCTCGGCGGCAGTCTGCGCAGCGGCGGCGGAGAAGGCGGCGTCGAGCCCAACCCGAAGCAGCGGGCGATTGTCGAGGCCGAACGCGCCCAGCGGGATGTCGTCGCCGGGCCAGGCGATCTGGTCCGGCATAAGCGAATGCCAGCGGTAAAGCAGGCTGAACTCGACCGTCATCCAGTTGGGCCGGTTCCAGTCCGCCGACCACGCCACCGAGGGATCGGCGATCAGCCGGAAGGGCAGGGGCGTGATGTGGTTGATGTACTGCTCGACCACGATGTTGATGAAGATCGGGATGAGGATGTTGCGGGCGGTCTGGAAGACGCGTTCGTCGTCCCAGTCGGGGTTATCGTGCTCCAGCGTGCCGGCGACCCGGTTGTGCTCGCGGAGCAGGAGCGTGTTCATCATCGCCGAGAACGGCGTCGAGTTCGCGCGGTCGCCGCCGAAGGCGAAGAGCGTGACCAGACGCTCGGGCGGGGGCGGGGGCGGGGCACCGCGGCCGAACAACGGCGGATCGAGCGCGGTGAAGCTGGGATCGGTCAGCGTCCCATCGGCATTGTAGAGGAAAGGCGCATACTCCTCACCGTTGAGGACCTGGCTCTTCATCCGGCCGCGTTTGCCTCTGTCGCTGCCGTTCAGCCGCAACACCGCCGTCTGCGTCGGCAGGCGGCCGTAGAGGGGACAGAGATCGATCTCATGGTTCGACGTGGTCTTCCGTGGATCGTTGCCGTCGGTGAGGATGAAGCCGTCCGTCAGGTATTGCGCGAAAGTGGGGAACAGGCAGGTCGATTTCTTCGACAGCAGCTGCGTGGCGGACGGCCGCTTGAAGAGCGCCTGGACGTCATCGGGAGTCGGCAGATCCGCCGGTTGCGCCGCCGGCGGCAGGTGGCGGGCGAGGTAGGTGCGGTCGGTCAGGCCCTGCCAGGACGTATAGTCGGAGAAGGTGCTCCACGGATGCGGCCGGGTGCGGGTGGACCCAACCGCGGAATTGATCGTGCGGTCGGTTGCGAGGCTGGAGAGCCAGCCGATATCGTCGACGCAATCGCCGAGGCCCTTGAAGAATTCCTTGGAGAGCCAGTCGGCCATGGAAAATCCTCCCCGAAGCGGCGCCTCCGGGGTCGGCGGCGTCGGCAGGCGTCGAACGTTCTTCTGCCGGCGAGGGGGATCGCTTCACCCCGAGGAGCAAAGTAATCGGCGGCATCCAAGGATGTCAATACTATTCAGAGAAGGGATTATGACTTTCTCTACTCAATCCGGCTGCCTCGCCGGGCCGGTCTCGACCGGCAGATCGCCCGGCAGGCCCCATTCCGCCCAGGAGCCGTCATAGACGGCGGCGTCCGGCAGCCCGGCGCGATGCAGCGCCAGGGCGAGGATGCAGGCGGTGATGCCCGAACCGCAGCTGGTGACGACAGGTTTTGCCGCGTCGTATCCGGCGGCGGCGAAGCGCGCACGCAGTTCGTCCGGCGGCAGCAGGCTTCCGCCGCCGGATGCCAGCAGCGTCGCGTTGTCGAGGTTGAGGCTGCCGGGGATATGGCCCTGACGCCGCCCCGGCCAGGGTTCGGCGGCCGTACCCTCGAACCGGCCGGCGGCGCGGGCGTCGAGGATCTGTTCCGCGCGCGTTTCGATGTTCGCCAGGATTTGCGAGCGGTCGCGGACGAGATCCGGCCGAAAGCGTGGGGTGAACTGCACCGGAGCCGGACACGGGACCGCCGTTCCGACCGGCCCCCCTGCCGCCTTCCAGGCAGCGAGGCCGCCGTCCAGGATTCGGACCGAGTCATGGCCGAACACCCGGAAGGTCCACCAGACTCGCGCCGGGCCGGCGAGCCCGGCGCCGGCGTAAAGCACGACCATGTGCCGGTCGCCGATCCCGAGCGCGCCGACCTGGGCGGCGAACTGCTCTTGCGTCGGCAGCATGTGGGGCAGGGGT
>DATGFU010000538.1:0-11476 GCA_035308865.1 Allostellaceae bacterium
CCATATCCTCGGCAAAGACCTCGCGCGCCGCCGCCGTGAAGGCCTCGATGGCGCTCCGTACAGGTTCGGAGAGCACCGCCTCGTCCATCGCCCGATCCTCCCTCTGGGATGGGATCGACCCCTCGGTGCCGCATCCCGGAACCGAGGGTTGCGTCGTGCCGAGCGGCGTCCATTACCGCTTCTAGCACCCATTCATGCAAGCGTGATGTCGGCGCGAGGGGCGGGCGACGGGAGAGTGATCTCGCGGAAGCTCGGCCCCGGCGCCGAGCCTCGCGAGAATTGCCGCGGGGAGCGACCTATATGATACCGAGCAAGGCCAGGATGAGCAGGATGATCAGCACCGTCCCGAGGCCTCCCGAAGGATAGTAGCCCCATCCGGCGCTGTACGGCCATGCCGGCAGCGCGCCGATCAACAAGACGACAACAATGATCAAGAGCAGCAATCTCATGACGCGACCTCCAGGCAAGTGTGTCGGTAACACCAATGCCCAGGCCGCGTTCCCCTATCGGGATGGAGCGCCTGAATCGAAAATCGGCCGGCGGCGGCTGAGGCAAGTTCGCCGCTCCCGGCAACTCTGGTGCTCGGCCATGGTTTCAAGTTCCCTTCCATCCCCCGCGAGAGATGCAGAATGAAGTCCCACGGCACGCACAACGACCTCGCCTCGAACACCAAGACGACCTCGATCGCGCTTCTCAACCGCCAGCTTGCCGACGCGATCGATCTGGCCCTCCTGACCAAGCAGGCGCACTGGAACGTCAAGGGACCGCAATTCATCGCGGTTCATGAGATGCTCGACGGATTCCGGACCGAGCTGGACGAGCACGTCGACACGATCGCGGAGCGGGTCGTCCAGCTGGGCGGCACAGCGCTCGGCACGACCCAGGTCGTTGCCAAGGAATCGTCGCTGCCGGCCTATCCGACCGGCATCTACAAGATTCACGACCATCTGAAGGAGCTGATCGAGCGCTTCGGCAAGGTCGCGAACTCGGCCCGCGCGGCGATCGACGAGGCGGACGAGGCGGGCGATGTCGACACCTCCGACATCTTCACCGCTTATTCGCGGGCCCTCGACAAGCAGCTCTGGTTCCTCGAGGCGCACACGCAGGAACCGTCGTAAGACGAGAGGCGCTTTCTCCGTCATTGCGAGCGGAGCGAAGCAATCCAGGGGTCCGAGGCCATGACTCTGGATTGCTTCGCCTACGGCTCGCAATGACGACGATATAGGTGTTCCGTGACGGCGCGATCGGCCCTCTCACTCTCCCCGCCACCGAGGCGGGCGCTTCGCGAGGAAGGCCTCCATGCCTTCCCGGAAATCCCGGCTCTCGTAGCACATGAGAATGATGTCGTCGGACTCGGCCAGGGCCGGGCGCAGCCGGCGCACGGCTTCCTTGGTCGCGCGCAGCGTCAGCGGCGCGTGGTTGGCGACCAGCCGCGCAAGCGCATCGGCACGCGCCGGCAGCGCGGCGGCATCAGCCGTCACCTCCGTGACCAAGCCGATCGCCTTCGCCTCCTCTGCCTCGACCAGCCGCGCGGTGTAGAGCAGATCGGTCACCCGCGCCGGCCCGACCAGCGCCGATAACCGCGCGATATTGGCGAGCGACAGGCAGTTGCCCAGGGTGCGCGCCATCGGGAAGCCGAAGCGCGCGTCGGGCGCGGCGACACGCAGGTCGCAGCACGCGGCGATGGCGCAGCCGCCACCGGTGCAGGCGCCGGCAACCGCGGCGATCGTCGGCACGGGGCAGGTCTCGAGCGCGGTCAGCACCCGGTCCATGAAGCGCTCATAGTCGAGCGAATCCTGGGGTCCGGCGAAGGAGCGGAACTGCGCGATGTCGGTGCCGGCAGCAAAGGACCGGCCGGCGCCGGTGACGATGAGCGCTTTTACGCTGCGGTCGCCGCCGATTGCGCCGCAGATTTCGGCCAACCGCTCATACATCGCGAAGGTCAGCGCGTTGCGTGCCTGCGGCCGGTTGAAGGTTACGCGTGCGATGCCGTCCGCCACGTCATAGAGGAGGTCGGCGTCGGCGGTCGTCATCATCACTCCCTCGGCTCAGGCGAAGCGCGGCTCCGCGGTCAGATGGACGAAGTCGAAGCCGCGCGCCTCGAGTCTCTCCGCGATGCGGGCGCGGTGGCAATGCCGCCAATCGGCCTCGTAGCAGAGCAGGCAGGCGGTCTGCCGTCCGGCTGCCTCGGCCAGTTCGTCGAGCGCAGCGCCGGCCTCGGGTTTGGCCAGCTGCTCGTCGACGATCCGCCAGAAGCGCGCCTGGTCGCCGGTATGATGGGCCTCGCGGCCCTCGGGCGGCGTCCCGAGGGCCTTGAGATGAAGATAGGCAATGCCGATCGCCTCCGCCGAAGCCGCGAGCTGGCGTTTCGAAAAGCCGGCACGGCGGGATTGCGGCCGGTCGCGGACATCGACCAGCAGCGTAACCCCCGTCGCCTTGAGCGCCGCCAGGACGTCGGCCTGCGCGGCGCGCTCGTAGCCTATGGTGAAGACGGTCGCCGTCGTCATTCCTCCGAAAGCTGCGCGCCCAGCTGGAGCGCCCGGAAGACGGTGCCCATCGAGGCAAACCCGCCATCCGGCAGCAGCACGCCGATGACATTGCCGCTGGCGTCGAGCACCGGTCCACCCGCCAGCGCACCCGGCAGGGCAACACTCTTGGCCGACGTGAAGCTCCCCTTGACGAGGCCGGCGGATCCGACGCCCCAGACCGGATCGCCGGCCGTATTCCGCCGCGGCTGCAGCGGCAGCGCCGCCGGCAGATTCGCATCGGTCCTAAGGAGCGCCACGCCCACCGCGGCATCGCGCCGGAGCACCCGCGCGTCGACGATCTGGCCCTTGCCGAGGGAAACCCCGACCGAGAGCCCGTCGCCGATCGCTGCCGACGAGGTCAGGAGATACCCGTCGCCGAGCACGATCGCCGCCGCGTTGTCACCCACGGATAACGTCACGCGGCGGGCTGCCGCGGCATCGATCGGCGTGCCCGCCGGACGTCCCGTCTTCACCGGCACCAGGATCGGCGGGAGGGTCTCGGCGACCGAAGCAGGCCCCGGTTGGAACCCGGCCGGCGGCTGTGGGATCGGCGCGGCACCCCCCGCCGGCACCGGCGGGCCGGCCGGCGCGGCTGCGGCGACGGCGGGTGCGGCAATGACGTGACCATAGGTCAGATATTGCTGAACCGCCGTCGTCTGCAGCAGCTGGCGCGTCGCATCGTCGATCGCTGCCTTCGCCGCGGCGGTGATCGTCCAGGTCGGATCCTGCAGGCGCGCCGTGCCGGTGGTTGTCGACTCATAGACGACGCGCTTGTCTCGCACCGACCACAGATGCCAGGACACCGCCACCTGGGCATCGACATCGGCCGGGACGTCGTTGAGCAGGCTGTCGACACAGGAATCCGCATGCGCACTCGGGACCGAGGGGACGAGCAGGTAGTCCGCGCCGCCCGCGGAGGCGACGTCGGCGGACGCGGCCGCGCTCACGGTCAGCCTTGCCTCGCCGAGCGCCCTGCTGATCTCCGCCGACACGATGTCGCCGCTCGGGAAGTCGGTCGGCATGACCGAGCGCATCCGCACCCAGCAGTCGACATTGCGGTATTCGGTGCCGATGCCGCGGCCCGGCAGCAGATCGACCGTGGCCGGGGCAACGGCAATCCTTCCGGTCGGCACGTTGAAGGCGACCGGCGGCGCATGCTGGATCGGCGCCGGCGGTTTCTCGTCGGAAGAACAGCCGGCGAGAGCGACGAGGACGGCGGGAGCCACCCAAGCCAACAACCGATGATCGACCGCTCGCAACATCGCAACGTCCTTTCAGACCCTAACTCATAGGTTCATACGCGCCGAGCGAGCGCCGCATCGCGGATCTCGCTCAATGTCTGTCGTGGTGTAATCGCCTCGGGATCGAGCCTGAGCTCGATCAGCGAGGCCTTGTCCGCCGCAAGCGCGCGGGTGAAGGCATCGGGAAATTCGGCGGTCGCGGTCACGCGCTCCGCATGGAGCCCGAACGCTTGCGCATAGGCGACGAAATCGGGGTTCACCAGCGCCGTGCCCACCGTGCGCGCCGGATACTCGCGCTCCTGGTGCATGCGGATCGTGCCGTACATGCCGTTGTCGACGACGAGGAAGATCGGCTTGGCACCGTGCTGCATCGCCGTCGCCAGCTCCTGCCCGCACATCAGGAAGCAGCCGTCGCCATTGGCCGAGACCACCACGCGATCGGGATGACGCAGCGAGGCGGCGATCGCCGCCGGCACGCCATAGCCCATGGCGCCGCTCGTCGGCGCCAGCTGCGTCTTCCAGCGCCGCCAGCGGAAGAAGCGATGGAACCAGGTCGCATAGTTACCGGCGCCGTTGCAGAGGATCGCGTCGTCCGGCAGCTCGCGCCGCAGATGGCGGACCAGCTCAGCCATGTTGAGCGCGCCCGCCGGCGGCGGGTCGAGCGCCTGCCAGGCTGCATACGAGGCATTGGCCGCGCGGGTCCGCTCGCGCCACGGGATCACCGCCGGCGGCGCCAGCGCCTTCGCGGCGGCGGCGAAGGGCCCGAGCCCCGAATTGATCGCCAGTGCCGGCTGGTAGACCCGGCCAAGCTCCTCGGCGCCGGGATGGATGTGAACGAGGGTCTGGCGCGGGACCGGGATGTCGACGAGCGAATACCCCTGGGTCGTCATCTCGCCGAGCCGCGGTCCCGCAACGATCAGCAGATCGGCATCGCGCACCCGCTCGGCCAACGCCGGGTTGATGCCGATCCCGACATCGCCGGCATAGAACGGCGCGTCGTTCGAGACGAAATCCTGGCAACGCAGGCTGACCCCGGTGGGCAGATCCCAGGCGGCGGCAAAGGCCTCGACATCGGCCTTGGCCTCGGCGCTCCAGGTGCTGCCCCCGACCAGCAGGAAAGGCCGCTCGGCGCGGACCAGGCGCTGGCGCAGCTCCTCCATCTGCGCGGCGCCGGGATACGCCTGGACCGGCGTGTAGGGGCGCGCATCCGGTACTTGCGCCGTCTCCCTCAGCATATCCTCCGGCAAGGCCAGCACCACCGGGCCGGGCCTGCCGGAGGTCGCCGTCGCGAAGGCGTGCGCCACCATTTCGGGCACGCGATCGGCCGTGTCGATCTCGGCGACCCATTTCGCCGACGTGCCGAACATGCGGCGATAGTCGATCTCCTGGAAGGATTCGCGCTCGCGCGTGCCGCGTTCGACCTGGCCGATCAGCAGCAGCATCGGCGTCGAATCCTGCTGCGCGGTGTGGACACCGATCGCCGCGTGGCACGCGCCCGGGCCGCGCGTCACCATGCACACGCCGGGACGGCCGGTCAGCTTGCCGTCGGCCTCAGCCATGTTGGCGGCGCCGGCCTCATGGCGGCAGGTCACGAACTGGATGCGGTCACGCCGGTCGTAGAGCGCGTCGAGCGTCGCAAGGTAGCTTTCGCCGGGAACCCCGAACACGCGGTCGACACCATGGACGGCCAGCTGATCGGCCAGAATCTGCCCGCCCGTGCGGACGGGCGCCCCCGCTGACATCCACTGCTCCCGATGACCCGCGTCCCGCCGACAATGCCCGAGGCGCGCCGCTTCGCCAATAACGATGCGCCGGCCTCAGCTCTTCGGCTTGCGGAACTTCAGCACGAAATTGTCCGCCTCGCCGATCGCCGCATATTTGTCGCGGTCCTTGTCGCCCAGCGCGTAGCTCGGCGGCAGCGTCCAGACGCCTTGCGGCCAGTCGGCGGTGTCCTTGGGATTGGCGTTGATCTCGGAGCTGGCGACCAGCTCGAACCCGGCTTTCTTGGCCAGCGCGATCGCGTAGTCCTGGCGGACATAGCCCGTCTTCGCCGTCGGGTCCTGCTCCTTGTCGGGCCGGGCCCGGTGGTCCTCGATGCCGAGGATCCCGCCCGGCTTCAGGGCCTTGTAGAAGGCTGCCATCGCGTCGTCGGCGTAGCCTGCACGCATCCAGTTGTGGAGGTTCCGGAAGGTCACGATCAGGTCGACCGAGCCCGGCGGCGCGATATCGTACTCGCCCTTGTCGAAGGTGGCGGTGCGGACATGGCCGTAATCCTTCGGATCGGCCGCGAACTTCGCCTGCAGCTTGGCGTTGGCCCCGGCCTCGCCGCCGCTCGCCCGCTCCTTCTGCTCGGCCACCGTGTAGGTGCCCTTCGGCGCGAGATAGGGGCCGAGGATCTCGGTCCAATACCCGCTGAACGGCCAGATTTCGACCACCGAGTCGGTCGGCTTGATACCGAAGAACTCGAGTTCCTCGACCGGATGCCGCGCCGAGTCGCGGGCGACGAATTCGGCGCTCCGCTGCGGCCCCTTCGCCGCCGCCTCCAGCGCCGTGTCGGTCGGTGCGGCGACGGCGCACGATGCGCCCCAGGCAAGAGCGGCAACCAGCCCCGAAAACGCCCCGCGAGTGAATTTCATGGTGAGATCCCCGGCAAGCGAAGTCCGGCGGACGCTATGCTCAGGGCGCACGAGGGTCAAGGCGGCGGGCGCGGCGGCATTGCGCGACTAGGGCGAACGCGCAACTTGTCCCACGCCCGCCCCGTTCCGTACTATGCTCGCAGGGTTGGTGGCTCGTAGGCGGGCGAGGCAAGCAGGATGAAGGTTGCACTTATCGGCGCCAGCGGCACGCTCGGCATTCGCGTGCTCGACGAGCTGCTCAATCGAGGTCATCAGGTCACCGGCATCGTGCGCCGCCCCGACCGATTGCCGGAGAAACCGGGCCTTACCCACCGAGCCGCGGACGCCAGCGATGCCGACCAGATCGCCGCCGCCCTCGCGGGTCACGACGCCATCGTGACGACGGTGCCGTTTCTCGGCCTCAAGGTCGAGGAACTGCTGGCCGGGGTCCGCCGATCCGGCGTCAAGCGGATCCTCGTCTCCGGCAGCGCCGGCAATCTGGAGGTCGAGCCCGGCATCCAGCTCGTGGGGACGAGAAACATGTCCGAGCACGGCAAGCCCGAACATCTCGATTCGCGCGAGGCGTTCAAGCTGCTCCGGCGCGACCAGGAGCTGGAATGGACCTACCTGGCCCCCGCCGCCCTGCTCACGCCCGGCAAGCGCACCGGCAACTTCCGGCTCGGCACCAGCCAACTCCTGAAGGACAAGCTCGGCGAGAGCCGCATCTCGATGGAGGATCTCGCGATCGTCATCGTCGACGAGATCGAGAACCCGCAGCACATCGGCCGCCGGTTCACCGCCGCCTACTGAAATCGCGCAGGGCCGAAGGGGAGGAGCAAGTCGTCGCGGCGGCCTTCATGCCAGGCGATCGAGGCTCCAATGATGCCGGCCCCGACAACGACGATCCGCCGCGGTTCCATGTCGGCCTCAATCCAGCCGTTTGTAATAGTAGGCCGTGTCGCACGGCGTCCCGTCGGGAAGCAGCGCATAGCCAGGGATCACGCCGACGTGAACCCAGCCCGAGCGTTGGTAGAGGCGTTCGGCTTCGGCGCTCGCCGTGTCGAGCACCAGCAGCGTCTTCCCCGCTGCCCGTGCTGCATCCTCGATGGCTGTCATCAGCGCGGCGCCGATGCCGCGGTTCCGGGCTTGGCGGCGCACCAGCACCTTCGACACGTCGGCGCGGTGAGGCTGATTCTCGGGCAGGCCGAGCACGAGCTGAGCGGTCCCGACCAGCAATCCGCTCGCCTCGTCCTCGGCGACCATCAGCACGCGCTCGCCGCGCGACACGTCATCGGCGACTTGCTGCCAGAACGCCACGGCCTTGTCGCGAGAGAGCGGCGCCATGAAGCTGACCGACGCACCGCCGGCGACGCAATCGAGGAGGATGTCGGCCAGGTCGGCGGCGCGGTCGGCCGCCTCCTCGGCCGAGACCGCGCGGACGCGGACCGTCGGCTCGGAGCGGCGCTGCTCGGTTGATGTCGCCTGCATGGCCCGAGAGTCCGGCGCTGGCGCGGCCGAGTCAACCGGATCGCCCCGGTAGCGCCGCCCCGGCTTTCATGCTTCCCTGCCGCGACCGCCTCCTGCTTGCGAAAGACCATGCCGCCGAAGCCCGCCACCCGCCTCGTCCATGCCGGACGCCGCCCTGCCGAGCATCACGGGGCCGTGAATCCCGCGATCTACCGCGCCTCGACGATCCTCAAGCCCGACCTCGAAACCTGGCGCGAGGCGGTGAAGCCGGGCTCGACCGAATACCGCTACGGCCTGCTCGCGACGCCGACAAGCCGTGCCTTCGAGGAAGCGATGGCAGAGCTCTACGGCGTCGAGACCTGCGTCGCGGTCAGCTCCGGCCTCGCCATGGTGACGATCGCGCTGCTCGCCCTCACGCGGGGCGGCGATCACATTCTCGTGACCGACAGCGCCTACGAGCCGACACGGCGCTTTTGCGACGGCATGCTGGCCCGGTTCGGGGTCGAGACGACCTACTACGACCCGACGATCGGCGCCGGCATCGCCGGCCTGATGCGGCCGAACACCAGGATCGTGTTCACGGAGTCGCCGGGCTCGCTGACCTTCGAGGTGCAGGACATCCCGGCGATCGTCGAGGCGGCGCACAGGCATGGCGCCAAGGTCATAATCGACAATGCTTGGGCGACCGCGCTGCGCTTCAACCCGTTCCGGCATGGCGTCGATGTCGTGCTCGAAGCCACGTCGAAATATGTCGGCGGACATTCCGACGTCATCCTCGGCGTGATGCTGGCCAACGGCGAGACGGCGCGGCGCCTCCACTGGACGGCGAAGACGCTCGGCGTGTGCTGCGGCCCCGACGACCTCTATCTGGCGCAACGCGGACTTCGCACGCTGGGCGTGCGGCTCGACCGGTCGGAGGCGACGGGGCTCGAGCTCGCCCGCTGGCTGCAGAAGCGCCGCGAGGTGGCGCGAATCCTCTACCCGGCCTTGCCGGGCGATCCCGGCCACGCGCTGTGGCAGCGCGATTTCTCGGGCGCGGCCGGACTGTTCTCGATCGTGCTGCATCCGGTGCCGCCGGCGGCGCTCGACGCATTCTTCGCGGATTTCAAGCTCTTCGGCATCGGCGTCAGCTGGGGCGGTTACGAGAGTCTGGTGATTACCCAGGACCTTGCGGAGACGCGGAGCGCGGTGCCGTGGACTGATCCGGGCCCGCTGATCCGTTTCTATGCCGGGCTGGAGGATCCGCAGGATTTGATCGAGGACGTCGACGCCGCATTCCGCCGTCTCACAGCGGCGTGCTAGAGTTCGCTACATGAGGCTGGTGCTCGGGACATGCGGCATCGCGATATTGCTGGCAGCGGGATCGGTCGCCGCGCAGCAGCCGGCCGAACCGCCGCCCCAATCGGGACCGATCGTTGGCGGCAAGGACATCCAGCCGCGGCCCGCCGAGCCGCCGAGCAATGCCACCTCGACGGACGCCCAGAAACTCCTCGACGAGTATAAGCCAGCCTCGCCCTCGCCGCCGCCGCACGACATCTACGGCCGGCCGCTCGATTCGAAGCCGGACGCCGCAAAGCCGCAGAAGCCCCCGTCCTGAGCTGATCGGATCCATAGCCCGTCTGTTCAGGGCGCGTCGGCTTGACGCGACGACCCCGCGACCGGGATAAAGCGGCTCCGACCCTTCTGGAGCCGCGATGGCCGTTACGCAACCCCCTCTGATCGCGCTGCGCGCGCGCACCCCGGCCTTCCCGCAGGACCGCGCCGCCGCGCTGGCGCGCGACATCTTCGGCGCCGAGGGGGAAATCCGTGCGCTCTACGGCGAGCGCGACCAGAACTTTCACGTCGGCGGCGCCGATGCATCGGGCGTCGTGATGAAGATCGCGGGCGCCGACGAGGACCCGGCCGTCGCCGATTTTCAGACCGCGGTCCTGCGCCATGTCGCCGCTGTCGATCCGGGACTGGCCGTACCGAGGGTGGTGCCGACGCGCGACGGCAAGAGCCACGCGCTGGTCGAAGGGCCGGGCGGTGCGATGCATATCGTGCGCGCCGTCTCGTTCCTGCCCGGCGCGCCGCTGGAAGGCCGGCCGATCCTGCCGGCGCTGCTCGGCGAGATCGGCGGCACCGTGGCCCGGCTGGCCCGCGCACTTCGCGGCTTCTTTCATCCGGCCGCCGCCCAGCGCATCGCCTGGGATCCGCGGCAGGCGGTCGAGCTGCGGCGTCACACCGCGCTGATCGAGCCGGCGGAGCTGCGGCCGCTCGTCGAGCGTGTGCTCGATCGCTTCATCGTAGGCCTGCCTGCCTTCTCGGCGCTGCGCTCGCAGGTCATCCACAATGACGGGCATTCCGGGAACATTCTCGTCGACCACGATGCAGGCTCGGTCGTCGGCCTGCTGGATTTCGGCGACATGATCCACGGACCGCTGGTCTTCGACCTTGCCGTGCCGGCCGCCGAGACGATCGCTGACGGCATGTCCGAAATCGCTTCGGCCGCCGCGCTGGTTGCGGGCTACGCCGCGGTGCAGCCCCTGGAATCGGCGGAGTATCCGGCGCTCTACGAGGCGATTCTGGCGCGGCATGCGATCTCGCTGGTGATCCATGCCTGGCGGCGGCACCACGATCCGGAGGGCGCCGAGAAGCTCGCCCATCAGAGCGTCGCCGGTGCCGCTGCGCTCGACCGGCTCGTCACGGCCGGCGCCGATGCTGTGGTTGCAGCATTGTGGGCCGGCTCGCCCTCGCGCGAGACGATGGAGCATCTCGTGGAGCGGCGCCGGCGCACGCTGGGACCGGCTCTGGAGCTTTCCTACGCGCGGCCCGTCCACCCGGTGCGCGGCAGCGGCGTTTGGCTCTGGGAGCCGGACGGGCGGCGGCTCCTCGACGCCTACAACAACGTGCCGTCGGTGGGACACGCCCATCCCGAGGTCGCCGCCGCGATCGCCGGACAGCTCGCGCGCATCTGCTCCAACACCCGCTACCTCCATGAGACGGTGGTGGACTATGTCGAGCGGCTGGCGGCCACGATGCCGCCGGGCCTTGACCATTGCCTCTTCATCAATAGCGGCAGTGAGGCCAACGACGCCGCCTGGCGGATCGCCAAGGCTGTGACGGGCCGCACCGGCGCGCTGGTGATGGGCAACGCCTATCACGGCGTCACCGACGCCGTGGCGGCGCTGTCGCCCTATTACGGCGAGCAGCCCGGTCCGATCGCGCCGTGGGTCGAACCGATCGAGGCGCCTGACACATTCCGTGGAAGGCTGCGCGCCGGCGAGCCGGATCTCGCCGGGCGCTACGCCGAGGATGCCGACCGGGCGATTGCGGCGCTGGCCGTACGCGGCCACGGGGTCGCGGCCTTCATCGTCGATTCGGCCTTCGTCTCGAACGGCATCATCGACGTGCCCGAAGGCTGGCTCGCCGCCGTCGTGGCGAAGGTGCGCGCGGCGGGCGGGCTGGTGATCGGCGACGAGGTGCAGTCGGGCTTCGGGCGCTGCGGCGACGCGTTCTGGGGCTTCGCGCGGCACGGCATCGTTCCGGACCTGGTCACGCTGGGGAAGCCGATGGCCAACGGCCATCCGGTCGGCGCGGTGGTGACGCGGGCGGAGACTCTCGCCGCCTTCGCTTCGCAGGTCGA
>DATGFU010000539.1:0-9293 GCA_035308865.1 Allostellaceae bacterium
AGCGGTGCGCGCGCGGCTCGCCGGCCACAAGGTGAGCTTCGCGGCCAACCCCGATTACGCGCTTGGCCTGTCGAGCTCGCTGAGGGCCGGGCTGGCCGCGCTGCCGGCGGATGCGGACGGCGTGCTGGTCTGCCTCGGGGATATGCCGGGGGTGGATGCCCCGCTGCTCGACCGTCTCATCGCGGCCTTCAACCCGACCGAGGGCCGCGAGATCGTGGTGCCGGTGCGGGACGGCCGGCGCGGCAACCCGGTGCTGTGGGGAAGGCGCTTCCTTCCGGCGCTGCGAACGCTCACCGGCGATGCCGGCGCCAAGCACCTGATCGGCGATCACGGGGAATACGTCGTTGAGGTCGACAGCCCGGATGACGCGCCGCTGACGGATATCGACACGCCGGCGGAGCTCGCGGCGTGGCGGGGACGGTAGAGTGTGTCCAATCTCATCGGGACGGGTTGCTTGGGCAACGGCGCCGCAATCCCAGGTCGGAGGCAAGAACGTGAACATCCTGACCCAAGCGGAAGCGTCGCAATATTTGGGCGAAGCGTACAACAAATATTGGTCCGATTCAGAGGCAAGTTATTACTCTACAAGATTTAAGATAGACACAGATTGTGGCCGTGTAAACGCACTCGCAAGAGCGCTAGGAGGTTTATTCTGTAAAGATACTGGTTGCATTTTGATTGTTAAATGCATTTCTATATTTCCGTCTTCTGAAGATTTGTATCTGGCCCATGCGTTAAGATCGCATTTTGGCGAAGTAAGGCCGATTTCTGACGCGCCTGCTCATGTATTTTCTGGAAGAGAACAAGATGCCTGTGCCAGCATGATCCACGTCAGCATCCTGAATTTCTGGGACTTCTTAATCGTCTCAGAGAACAAGCGCAACTGTGTCTGCGGTTCTCACGATGAATTCATCGATATCTTTGGCGTGGAGATTTCAGAATTCCAAGAGATCTGCGCTGCCGTAAGAAGACTTGACCTTCCAGAATTATTCCGGGAGCGAACACCAAGTGGAGCGGGGTGACGACTCCTCCCCTCTGGGTTGCCGCGGCAGCGCAGAAAGCTCCTCCCGCGTCTTAATGAGATCGACGACCTGCTTGCCCGGGGCATCACGGTGTCAGTCAGCTTAACCCTTCTGCAGGCATACCAGGCAACGGAGTACGTCGCCTATGACGGTCCCGTCGCTGTTGGCGTGCGGATCGGCGCCCATTCGCCAGGGCTGGAGGCGATACTCGAGCGCCACGGCGCCGCCAGCGGCACGTTCATCACGGCATGGAATCCGCGCAGCCGGCCGGCGGCAGCCGAGGCTAACCGCGCTGCTGCCAGGCGCCTTGCGGAGGCGGTCGCGGCACTGGGCCTCACCGCGCTGCCACATCGCGGCGTGCCGGACGATCCGACGGCGTGGACAGCGGAGGAAGGGCTGCTCGTGCTTGGTCTCGGCGAGGCCGACGCCGTTGCCCTCGCCGAGCATTTCGGGCAGAACGCGGTCGTCCGGATCGAGCCCGGCGCCCCGGCGCGGCTGGTGCGGACCGCCCTCTTTCCGGGGACATAATACCTATATCCTGCAATCGTCGGCGCGCGGGCCTTCCGCGGCGGCGGGGATTGCGTCATGCTCCTTGCAACAGGCCGGGGCTCGCTCAACCGATAACGCTCGGCCTCCAAAAGTCAGCGGGAGGATCGGGACCATGAAAATTCGGGTCACAGCATTGGTGTATTCCGCCGCGCTTCTTTGCATGGCCGGAGCCGTCCAAGCTGCGGACACGGCGCAACCGCCGGCGAATCCGCTCGACGCGGTCCCCGACAAGATGCCGTTCGACGTGCCTTACGGCGCGCCGATCGCCCTCCAGCGGGCGCAGGAGCTGACGCAGGCGGCGGTGGCCGAGGCGACGAAGCGCGGCTGGAAGCTCAACGTGGCGGTCGTCGATTCCGGCGCGAACCTGGTGGCCTTCCTGCGCATGGATGGCGCCCAGCTGGCCTCGATCGCGATCTCGGAGCACAAGGCGCGCGCCGCCGTGGAGTACCGCCGGCCGACGCGGGTCTATGAAGATGCCGTACAGAAGCAGGACTACAAATACGTGATGACGCTCGACGGCCTGATCGCGTCGCGCGGCGGCATTCCCTTGATCGAGGACGGCAAGATCATCGGCGGCATCGGTTGCTCGGGGGGCACCGGCTCCCAGGACGAGGTGGTGTGCGCGGCTGCCGCGGCGATCATCAACAAGTAGGGCGGGCGGCTGCGGCCCGCGCCTATTCGTTCACGTTGACCGAATAGCCGGCGATCGTACAGCGCGCATCCGCCGGCTGGCTCGAGCCGAAGTAGTCGATGTCGACCTGCGGAATCTGGCCCGCCGTGAACACGGAATAGACTTCGCTGTTGATGCCGTATTCGGTGTCGCCGCTGAACACGGGATAGATGATGAGCGGCAGCGGCGTCACCATCTGCGTCCCTTGAATGGCGAAGTCCGAGTAGAAGACCGTCGTTCCGGTGGCCACGATGAAATCGCAGGAGACGTGGGTGATCACGGTCCGCGTGTTCGCCGGGACCGCCGGGAAGATCACATAGCAATCGTTGTTGACGCAGTTGTACGGCGCGAAGGCCAGCTGCTGGTAGAAATTGCGGACGGGCTGGTCGATGTCCTGTCCCTGCACCGGCCGGGAAGCCGGATTGGTGACGGTCACCGCGGTGGCCGCCGTTTGGGGCACGGTGCTCGCGGCCTCCGCGCCGACCATTGCCAGCAGGGCCGCCGCAACGGCGCCGCCGAGTACGAGAGTCGCTGCCGAAGACCGCATGGTCCTCCCCCTTCTTGCAATTGACATTCAGATCGTCAGTTCGCCGTGGACCCCGAAAGCGTGCATTCGAAGTTCATGGGGGCCGTGCTCGTGTAGTCGAGCGCGATGTATGGCGTGGTGCCGCTCGTCATCGGCATGTAGGTCGGCAGATTGCTGCCGTAATAGGTGTTGCCGCCGCTGAAGGGCGGGAGAGAGAAGATCGGCAGGGTGATCACGGCATTGCCCGCAACGAAGTAGAAGTCGTTGACGGTGCCGCCGGACGACTGGCTGTACATGCAGGTGACGTTGCGGACGAGGGTAACCGGTGCGGTCAGGGCCGTGAACACGACGTAGCACGGGTTCTGCGAGCAGGTGCCGGTCACCTTGGTCTCGAGGTAGACGTTCCGCAGCGGGCTGTCGACGTCCTGGGTCGGCACGGGTTTCGACGCCGGATTGGTCACGACGACGCCCGTCGCCGCCGTCTCGGGCGCGACCCTCGCGGCATCCGCACCGGATGCGAGGAGAAGCAGGGCGGCGCCGCCGCCGAGGAGAAATTGAATGCGTATCATGCGATCCTTCCTTATGTGCCGCGCCCGTCCCGCACGTGAACGGTATCCGAATGCCCGCCGCCGCCGTCCTGAAGACATGCTAATTCTTGCTAATGGCAGGCGGCCGTCGGCAACCCTCAGTTGATCGTATTCCCGGTCAGCGTGCAGTAGAGCCCCTGTGGCGGATGGGCGGCCACCGACGGGTTCGTGATCTCGATGACGACCTGCGGCTCGAAGCCGGCAGCCACCGGCATGTAGGCGTCGGCGTTGATGCCGTAATAGGTGTCGTTGTCGGCCGAGCTGTTGAACGTGAACACCGGCAGCGGCTCGGACGTCGTGCCGGCCGATATCTCCGAGTTCAGGAACGCGTAGTAGACCACGTCGCCGTCGTACAAATAGAACTGGCAGCCGACGCGGCGGATCACGGTCATGGCCGCGGTGGTCGCCGGGTTGGTGACCGTCACCGCCGTCGCCGGCGTCTCCGGCGCGACCTTTGCCGCGTCGGCGCCGGACATTCCGAGCAGCAGCGCGCCGCCCGCACCCAGCGCCGAGCGGCCAATCCTGTCGAACCGTGTCATCGGCCCCGTCCCTCCGTCCGGCCGCGGCGGACGCCGCCAGCCTTGCCCGAGGAGTCCTAGCCGAAACGGCGCGGGACCGGTTCTAAAGGGCTCTGAATTCTTCTGATCGGGACGGCGACGACGGAGCGGCGGCACGACCCCCACCCAACCCTCCCCCGCAAGCGGGAGAGGGCTCGTTACCCCCTCTCCCGCGACAGCGGGGGAGGGCCGGGGTGGGGGTGCATCCGCAGCCGCGATGCCCGCTTGGATGTGTGCATACCTTAGCGCTCGGGCGGGAGAGAGCCGCCGCACGCCGGCGCGGCGTGCCCCGCCGGGGATGAAAATTGCGGAGCGGTGGCACCCCTCCCCCCATCCCCCTCCCGCAAGGGGAGGGGGAACGCTGCCCTTGAGATCTCCCCCTCCCCTTGCGGGAGGGGGACAGGGGGAGGGGGCTGCCCCGGACCCTCAGTCGAAGACGGTCGGCAGCTCCGGCCGCCGCGCATGCTCGAAGCACAGGCGGATCTGCTCCGGCGTGCAGCGGCCCAGGGAAAGGTCGGGCAGCGCGTCCTCCGGGAAGAACCCGACCTCGGTCGTCTCCAGCCCGACAGCCGCTTCGCCGCCCTCCAGCCGGCACAGGAAGAACAGCTTGTAGCAGTGCAGCAGCAGCGGATGCGCGTGATGGTGGCGCCGGCGATCAAGCGCGGCGACGAGCTTCACCGCCTTCGCCTGATAGCCCGATTCCTGGACTATCTCGGCTTCCACCGCCTCCGAGGGGGCGAGATTGACGTCGGCATAGCCGCCGGGCAGCGCCCATCGCCCGTCCGAGCGCTCGCGCACCAGGAGCACCTTGCCGTCGGCGATAACGGCGCCGCGCACGTCGACCTTCGGCGTGACATAGCCCGGCTCGTGATCGAGCGCCGCCGCCACGGCAGCAGCGGTGACCTCGAGCCGCTCGGCGACGAGCAGATGAGAGAGCTCGGCGATGCGCTGGTAGCGCTCGCGGTCGTAGGGGTCGCTGGTGAAGCCGAGGCCGGTGCCGGCGAGCGCCGCGAGCTCGCGCAGCAGGGCCAGGACCGGCGGCTCGGAATTCATACCGTAAGCGGCGGAATAACTCCGGCGCACGGCCGTTGTTCAGCCATCTCCGGTCTCCCTCTTCGAGGCAGGGTCATGCAGAAGCTCATTGGCTGGCTCACCATCTCCGCCAGCGTTGCCGCCGCGGCCCTGGGCCAGATCACGGTCGGCCTACCGTTCTTCGGCGTGCTGCTCGGCGCCGCGGTGATCGCGTCGATCCCCGACTAGTGTGGCGATTCCGAAATTCGCCTCCACTCGTGGCGGGCACTGAACGAATTTCGGAATCGTCAGCCACACTAGTAACTATATGACTCTAGTGTGCTTTTCGGATTTGAAGTTCGCCACGTGCGCGACCCAGTGATGAGGCGAACTTCAAATCCCGCACACTAGGCCTACATGAACGGCAGCCAGCTCAGCGTCCCGTAGGGGATGCAGCGGACCCGCCATTCCTGCAGCGTGCCGCCGTCCTCGGTGGCGACGGTCTGCTCGCCCAGCTTCTCATAGCCCGCCGCGCAATAGCCCTTGGCCTCGACGTCGTTGACGTTGGGATCGGTGCTGCGGAACACCGTGCCCGGCGGCGACGGCGCCGCCCCGGTCACGGCGAAATCCTGCGATTCGGTACTGATGCAGCCCGAAAGCAGCGCCGCAGCGGCGGCCAGGGTCAGGCATCGGCGGATCGGCATCGAGACGGCTCCGGATCGAACGGCGGCGGACGCGCCCAACCTAGGCGTCCCGGCCGCCGAGCGGAAGCCCCTCGATCGCCTCAGGGCGCGCGTTCTTCTTATCGCGCAAGAAAACTTGTACCCGCAACCCGCTGCACCGCCTATATTTGCCTAGGCCATACTTGGCTTGGGGGCGCTGCGAAGGCGGCGGAGATTACGCGAGGGGAAAGTGATGAGAACCTGCCTGTCGATACTGATTGTCGCCGCGGCCGTTCTGTTCGCGGCACCGGTTTTCGCCGACGATGCTGCGGCCCCGCCGCCGCCACCGCCCGCCGATGCGGCACCGCCGCCACCGCCCGCCGATGCCGCGCCACCGGCCGCGAGCCCTGCACCGCCGCCGGCCGCCGAAGCCGCGCCCGTAGCCATGCCGGTCAGCGGCTGCACGGCCGGCGGGTCGCAATATGCGATCGGCACGCTGCTGACGACGCCGAACACCTGCGACGGCTCGGGCTACTGCACGACCCAGGTGTGCTCGCACGGCAAGTGGTACAAGCACACGCTCAACTGCAACCAGAAGGCTCAGACCTGCCCGGCCTTCGCGCCGGAGTGAGCGGGGTCAGCGCGGCAGGCCGGCGCCCGATGCGATGAGGTCGAATCGACCTCATCGCTGAATCGGCCTCCCGAAATTTGATTGGGAGCGAGATTCAGGCATGAGGCCGGTCCGGCCTCATGTCATCTCGCTCCGAGGGCAGCGAGCTCCGCCGCGAAGTCGATGCGGCGGAAGGATGCCACCTCCAGCCGCCGGTCGTCGAAGACGTGATGCTGGCGGCTGCGGCGCCGACGCCAATCCATCACCTTCGCGTCGCGCTCGGCCGCCAGCTCGACGATGTGCGGGCGCAGCACGCGGAGCACCGCGGTGAGCCAGCGGTTGACCGTGTCGGCCGGCCCGTCCGCTGCGAAATTGAAGGCGGGCAGCAACCGCGCCACATCCTCGGCCCGGAACCAGGTCTCGCCGGTCACCCAGCGATTGGTGGTGAACAGTGCGATCGGCCGCCCGGCCGCGTCGAGGCTGAGTGCCGCCAGATGGCTGACCACGCCGCGATCCCGGGGACTGCGGTGCGTGCCGACGCCGCGGCCATGCCCCTCGCCCGGCGGCGACAACGCCATCTCCGGCAGGATCAGGGGCGTGACGCCCGGCGGCATGCCGCCCTGGCCGAGAAAGGTGTGGAAATGCCCGTGCTCGCCCGGCAGGCGCTCGCCCTCCGGATGAGCATGGTAGAAATACTGGGCATACGACCCGGCATCCCAGACCTCGCCGGCAGGATAGTGCTCGCCCGCCGCGAACTCGGACGCCAGCTCGTCGAGAATGGTGCGGCCGGCCGCCTTCAGCCCGGTCTCGATCGCGATGAATTCGGCCGCCGCGGCACGGCGCCCGTCATCGGCCACCGGCATCGAAACGCGGCGGAGGACAGGGTACGGCAGCGTCATCGAGGGCAGGACATCCGGATCGAATATTCGCGGGGCACGTGCGGCAGTATCGGCATGATTCGGTCGGGCGGGCCAGTGCGAAGTCCGGGCAATCGCTATGCCGGCGCCGGCGTCCGCAACGTCCATGCGACGATCTGGTCGAGCGCCGCAGCGAGTGCCTGTCCGAAGGCCAGGACGACGGCATCGACATCGTTGCTCCCGGCGGCCGCCCGCTGGTCGGCATCGAGCGTCGCGACGATCTCACGGGTCGGCATGCGGATGAGCTTCGCCTGGATGCGCACGGCGATCTCGGGCGGGCCGGAGGACTCGTAGCGTGCGGTGAACTCGCGGATGTCGGTCTCCAGGAGATAATCGATGCGAAGCCCGTCGATGTCGCGCGAGACGGCGAGGATTCGGCCGGTATCCTCGAATCGCCGCACGAGCAGGGCCTGTACCAGCGACGGCGCGCGATCGGTCCATGCCGCGTCGGCGTAGTAGTCGAAGACCGTGGCCGCGCGGGCGAGCGCGATGCGGTCGCTGTCGAGAGCAGCGATCGCTTCCGGCGTCGCCACCGCGAGCCGCCACTTGACGGTCGGCAGATCCGCGGGTTGCGCCGGCGGCGGGTCGAGCCGGTAGAGCTGCATCGGCGTGGGACCGATCACGCGGCTGCAGCCGGCGAGCAGCACGGCCGCGCCCGAGACCAGCATGCGGCGGCGGGGCAGGACGGGGCGCAGCGAAGGTGCTTGTGGCATCATTTCGGGCTGTACCCCTCTCTGCGGTCGCCGAAGATCAGCTTGGTCGGCTGGTGCTCCAGTTCGCTTGACAGCCGGGTGAGGCTGCCGACCAGCGGCCTCAGCTCGGCGATCAGCGCGGTCAGCTGCTCCGAGCCCTCGCTCGTGACCTCGGTCAGCTGGGCCTTCGAGGTCTTGATCACGTCGTCGAGGTCCTGGGTCAGCTGAACGATCCGCTTCGCCGCGTCGTCGGCCGAGGCGAGCGTCTTGCTGGCTTGGTCTGCTGCTCCGCCGGGCTTGCCGAGAACGCCATGGAGATCGGTCAGATCCTGGTCGAGACGCTGCGAGGCCGAGGCGATATTGACGAGGGTCTCGTCGATTTCCTTCGACCGGTGGCTGAGCACCGCGGTCGAATCGCGCAGATTGCCCAATGTCGCGGCCACTGCCGCGCGGTTCTCGTCGTTCAGCATGTCGGAGACCCGATTCGCGATCTCGGTGAGCTTGGCCAGCAGTTCCGGCGTGTCGGCAAGGAGCTGCTCGAAGCGCGACGGCTTGGAACTGATCACCGGATAGGACTGACCGTCCTTCACCTTCACCGGCGGCGCGCTGGCCGAGCCGCCGGTGATCTCGACATAGGCGCCCCCGGTCAGGCCCTGGCTCTCGATCGAGGCCCAGGCATCCTCGCGAATCACGAGATCGGCCCTGATCTCGAGCGTGCCGACGACCAGGCGCGGATTGTCCTTGTCGAACTCGAGATCTGTCACGCGCCCGACATCGATACCGTTGTAGCGCACGGCCGTCCCCGTCCCGAGCCCGGTCACCGAGCCGTAGAAGTAGGTCTGGTAGTAGGCGTAGGTCTGCCGGTACTGGTGGCCGGCGAGCCATATCAGCGCCACGACGATGCCGACGAGGCAGGTCAGGACGAAGGCGCCCACCGCGACATAGTTCGCTCTCGTTTCCATCCCGAACCTCGCTCGCCGCTCGGACCCGCCGGTGCGGGCGCCTCAGCCGCTCTGCGCCAGCGCCGCCCGTCCGCGGACGCCGGCGAAATATTCGTGAATCCAAGGATGCGGATCATGCACCAGCGTCTCGATGGTGCCGACCTTGATCTTGCGGTCGACCAGCACGGCGATGCGGTCCGTGGTGGCGCGCAGCGTGTCGATGTCGTGGGTCACCATGAAGACGGTGAGGCCGAGGCTCTGCTGCAGGTCGCGCACGAGCTCATCGAACTGGTTGGCCGAGATGGGATCGAGCCCGGCCGTGGGTTCGTCGAGGAAGACGAGCTCCGGATCGAGCGCCAGCGCCCGCGCGAGGCCCGCGCGCTTCCGCATGCCGCCTGAGAGCTGCGAGGGATACTTGTTCGCCGCATCGTCGGGCAGGCCCACCATCGAGACCTTGAGCACGGCGATCTCGTTCATCAGCGATTGGCTCATGCGCGTGTATTCGCGCAGCGGCACCTGGATGTTCTCGGCCACCGTCTGGTTGCTGAA
>DATGFU010000540.1:0-6786 GCA_035308865.1 Allostellaceae bacterium
CTCGTCTCCTTCATGCACTACGATCTCGGATATATCGACTTGGAACAGAAAACCCTACAACCCCTCGACAACCCGTTCGGCCCGAGGTTGTTACCTATGTCTTAGGTACGTTCTGTTACCTATGTGTCCGGTCCGGACAAGATATTATTTGGAGCGGGTGAAGGGAATCGAACCCTCGTCGTAAGCTTGGGAAGCTTCTGCTCTACCATTGAGCTACACCCGCATCGGCCGCGTGCGGTCGAGCGGGCGGAGCATAGGGGAGCGGTCGCGGGCGATGCAAGCCTGTGGTGGCCCGGCTCTAGATCCCGCCGGCGAGCGTGCGGGCCTCGTGCATCGCGGCGGGATCGGTCAGCGCGGCGATGTGGTCCATCAGCTCGCGGACCCAGAGCGCACGTTCGCGGGAGAACGGCGCCGCCTCGCGGCGGCCGCGGCCGAGGATCGACATCAGCGCCTGATCGCGGATGGAGAGATCCGCATCCTTCTCGGTCTGCTCGCGCCGCAGCAGCACCGCCGCGAAGCTATCGAGCAGCGTGGTCAGGGTGCGGTTCGCGATGAGCGCCGTCTCGGCGCGGCCGGAGCCGCGGTAGATCTTCTCCTCGCTGACCTTCTGGATGACCTTGATCTGAGCAGCATGCCGTGTGTCGTCGAGGAGCGGCTTGATCGTCGCTCCCTCCAGCATCGCGTCGTGCGCCTCGTGCCAGACCTCGATCGTCTCGCCGATCAGCGTCGAGATCGCGCGGGCCCGCAGATAGGTCAGCCGCCGCTCGACGCCGTCGAGCTTGCGATAGACCGCGGTCTCGACCGCGGCCAGGGGCGACAGCAGCTCCTCGCCCTCGCGGAACGGCAGGGCGCCGACCTGCACCGCGTCCTCGATATCGACCACGAGATAGCAGATGTCGTCGGCCGCCTCGGTCAGATAGGCGAGCGGATGACGGCACCAGATCCCGGGGCCGCGCTCGACCAGCCCGGTCGCCGCGGCGACCTCGCGGAAGAGGGCGATCTCGCTGCCGAAAATGCCGTATTTGCGGGGATGCGGCCGCGCCTCAGGCGCCAGCCCGCCCGACCAGGGATACTTGGCGAAGGCGCCGAGCATGGCGCAGGTCAGCTGCAGCCCCCCATCGTTCTGCCAGCCTTCCAGCCGGGTCAGCAGCCGGAAGCCGAAGGCGTTGCCGTCGAACCGCGTCAGCTCGTACGCGAACTCCAGCGGCAGGCCGGCAAGGACCTCGCGGCCGAGCGGGCTGTCCTCCCACCACTCCGAGATCGCCTGCTCGGCCTCGTGGCTGAACGGCGTCTGGCCGATGTCGTGGGCGATGGCGGCGCCCGAGACGATGTGGCCGACATCCGCCGCCGTGCCCTGGGGCAGGAGCCCGCGGGCGACGAGTTCCTGCCCCGCCAGCTGGCCCAGGCTGCGCCCGACGCGCGAGGCCTCCAGCGAATGGGTGAGCCGGTTGCGGACATTGGCGGTCGGCCGGTCGGCGCCGAGAAGCGGCCCGTGGACCTGCATCTTCGACTGCAGCCGCCGGAAGGCGCTGCAGAAGACGAAACGGTCGACATCGATCTCGAAGGGCGAGCGCTGGTCGTCCGCGCGCCGCGGCTCGGTGCGCCCGAGGCGGCGGGTCGACAGCAGCTCGGTCCAGGACATCATGGGAGGCGGGGGCTCCTCGAAACGCGGAAGCGACCCTAGGCCAGATTTCATTCAGGCGGAACCGTCCCCTCCCCCTGACCCCCTCCCCCTGACCCCCTCCCACAAGGGGAGGGGGAACATTAACGACGCCATTCCCCCTCCCCTCGCGGGAGGGGCAGGGGGAGGGGGCCGACGCACCGTCAGCTGCGTGCGACGGCCGCGCTCGATCGTCTCTTCGCGACGCTGCTCGGCACCTGCGCCGGCGGCAGCCACCGTGCCACGGCGCCGCCGATCGTGATCTCGACAAGCCGCGCGTCGCCGACCGACAGGCGGGCGTCGCCGTCCGTCCAGCGCCAGGGATGGTCGTGCGCGCCCGCTTCCGGCTCATGCCAGCCCCGCCCGAACCGGCTCGCATCCGCCAGTGCCGAGCGGTCCCGGCCTGACGTCGTCACCACATCGATCTTGGTGACCAGCACGCCGAGGCGCCGCTCATCGACCGAGTCGGCCTCGGTCGCGCCTGCCGTCGACGCTTCCGAGATCAGCGCCAGCTCCCGGCAGCCGGTGGGCAGCCACACCCGGTACACACCCTCTGCAATCTGCTTGACGGCCACCTCGGCGCCATCGCCGAGAAACCGCAGCGCCGGCGCGCGGCCGATGCGATAGCCGAGCGCCGCCAGGCGCCCGTACAGATCGCGCCGGGCCGCCGCGAGCCGGAGACCATCTTCCGCGAGCGGGACGCACCAGCCCCCGCGCGCCCGTTCGCCGTCCGGCCGCGCGTGCAGCGGCCGCGGGAAGGCGGCGGCGTCGAAGAAGCAGCGGTTGCCGTCGTCGAGATAGCTCTCGACCGCCAGCCCCTCGGCCAAGAGCACGTCGTGGCCCTCGAGCTCGACATGGTAGTAGTCGGGCCGCGCGATGCCGCGGTCGCTGAAGATCGTCACGCCGTTCACCAGCCGGCAGGCGGGGATGAGCACGCCCCCGACCAGGATCGCATGGCGCGGCGACACCAGCAGGTCGCGGTGCGGCACGTTCTCGTCGAAGGCGCCCTTGCGGATGCGGATCGGATAGACCTCGTCGGGATGCGGATGGCGCGCCGCATCGAGCGGCTGCCCGCGGCCGATCCACTTGATCGGCTTCAGCACCGAGCCCTTGCCGATGAAGGTCGCGACCCGGTCGCCGACGGCCAGGGTCTCGACCGCGACCTCGCCGCGCTCCGTCAGGATCCGCGTGCCGCGCAGGAAGCAGACGACGGAGATCTCGGTGTGGCCGGTCCCGTCGTCCTGAACGCTGAGATTGCCGGAGAGGCCGGAGAGGGCGAGTTCCGCCACCTGGACGCCGTTGTCGAAGACATAGATATGGCCGTTCGCCGTGGTAGCGCTCATATGGCCGGTGTCGTAGGCGACGCCGGTCAGATCGATCTCGTCGCCGCGGACCATCCCCTCCACGGTCAGCGAGATTCCGGCCGTATCGCCGATCTTCACCACGCCGGTCGCATCGGCGAAATCGATCGTGCCGGCGCTTGCCACGCTGTCGAGAACGAGCGTGCCGCCGTTGAGCAGCTCGACCGTGCCCGGGCCGGTCAGCGTGTTGACCACGGTCAACGTGCCGCCGTTCACCTTGATCAGCCCGTCGTTCACGAGCTCGTCCGAGGCCGGGTTGGTGACCGTGCCGTGAACACCCAGGGTCACGCCGGCCCCGATGGTCGGAATGCCGTCGATCACCCAGGTGGCGCCGGCGGCCTCGTCGATGATGTCGAAGCCGCTGATGTAGTTGCTGCTGCCGAGCTCGCCCAGCGTCCCCGCAACGCCGCCCGAGACGAGATCGAGCGTGCTGCCGGCGCCGTTGCCGGTGATCGAGCCCGTCCACTCCCCGCCCGGCTCCAGGACGAGGAGATTGGTGCTGCCGGTGAAGTCGATGGCGTTGCCGGTCGGACCGTAGATGTCTCCCCCGAGCGTCACGGTTCCGCCGTTGACGGTGAGGCCGCCGGTGATCGTGTTCGGGCCGTCGAACACCCACGAGGCGCCATCCTTGAAGATGACGTCGCCGAAATTGTAGATGCCGTCGATCGTCCCGGCCGAGCTCCCGGATTCGAGCACGAGAGTGGCGACGTTGTCGCCCTGGACGATGCCGATAAAATCCGCGCCGGCCTCGCCGATCAGCGTGCCGCCGCCCGCCCCGAAATTGACCGCGTAGGTCGCGCCGTCGATGGTGCCGGCATTGTCGATGGTCGCAACGGCGCTGCCGTAGACATCGATCCCGTGGACGCCGGAGATCAGGCCGCCGGCGAGATTGGTGATCTCGACCGTCGCGTTGTTCGCGACGTAGATGCCGTAATCGTAGAAGCCGAGCCCGCCCTCGATCGTTCCGGAATTGGTAAGCGAGCCACCCTCCATGTAGACGCCGCCGGCGTAGCTGTTGTCCGACTCGATGACTCCCGAATTCTCGACCGAGCCCGACACCAGCTGGATCCCAGCCTGGCGGCCGCCGATCGTCGCGGAATTATCGACATAACCCGTGCCCTCGACCTTCACGCCGACATTGCGGCCGTAGATGGAGCCGGTGCCGGAATTGAAGAGCGTGGCGTTGTTGAGGCCCACGCCGAGCCCGGTGTACTGGTCGGCGACGAGGCGCAGTCCGAACGGCGAGAAATGGATCATCGCGCCCGTCGTAACGCCCGTGCCGTAAACGCCGGCAACAATGCGGCCGGTATTGGTGACTGTACCGCCGCTCTCCAGCGTGATCCCGATCATCCCAGAATAAATGCCGGACCCGTGAACGAGGTCGATATCCCCGGCGTTGTCCACCGACCCGCCATTCTGCAGCTCGATCCCGATCCCGAGTCCGAATTCATCGCTGGTCGATTCGAACTGGACGCTGATGAACCCGTCGTTGACCACGGTCCCGGACCCGCCCGAGGCGCCGATCTCGATGGCCGTGCTGCCGGAGCCGGTCGAGAGGATCGTCCCGCTCGACGCATTGGTGATATAGCCGCCATCGGGTAGCTGGATGGCCTCGGCGCTGGCCTCGATTTTGGCGTAGTTCACGACCGTGTGGGTCGAGCCGAGCTCCAGCACGCCGAGCGTGCCGTAGATCAGCGCTGTCGCATCCGTGGCGCTGCCATTGATCAGAAGGCCGCCGCCGCGGAGGTCGACCGCGATCCCAGCCGGCGCCTCGATCAGCCCATCATTGTAGAGCGTGAAGGCGTTCGGGCTCTGGCCATAGACCGCATCCGCGCCGGTCGCGACATCGATCGTCGTGCCCGAAACGATCGTCGACACCGAATGCGCCAGCGTGACCGCCGTGTAGTAGGTGCCGGCGTAGGTGTAGCTCGACATAGCCCCTCCCCATGCGGAAGCATGTTCGAACCCGCCCGGCCGCGACGCTGATGACCTCGCTACCTCACGACTCAGCGCCCCAGCCGCTGCGAGGTATCTCGATAATCGTGGGGCATCGGCATTTGCGGGTCAACCTGAGATTGGAAAGTCGACGCCTCAGGCGATCTCCTCGCGGAGCGCGGTCTCGACCGCCTCGTCGATCCCTGCGGCGGCACCCTCGGCCAGCAGCCGCTTGACGTCCGCCTCAGCGAGATGCTGTTCGAGGATCGCCCTGACCCGATCGCTACTCAACTGCTCAGTCGGCTCCCGAGCAGCATGTTCGGCTGCGTACACCGAATCCACGTAGCCTTGTAGGCGAGCCGCCTCGGCCAGGCGTCCCCGGGTAGCCGCGGCGTGGGCAAGGTGTTGAATCGCCCAGGCCCCAATGAACTTCTGCTCAAGCGCCCTGGCTTGCCGTAGCGCCGAGGCAGCGACCGCCGCACCTTCCTCAGTTTCATTGTGAAGCATCAAGTAAGCGCCGAGATTTGCGCTGACGGCGCACTCGCCCATCGGCTCGCCGACTTCACGTGCGGCAGCAACTCCTTCTCGTGCCATAGAAATTGCACTCACCACATCGCCGGCGCCAAAAAGCAGCTCCGCGAGATTGGTCACCACGGCGTTTATGCCCTGTACGTCGTGGACCGCCCGCGCGACTTCCAGGCTTTGCTCGAAATAGCGCCGGGCGGCCGGCCGATCGTCGCCGTAGTATGCGACCGCTGCCAAATGGTTCAGAACCGCCGCCAGCAGCTTCGTGCGGCCACTCCCATGCGCCAAAGATAGCGCCTCATCCAAAGCGACCTTGGCCTCGCCAAGCGTCGCCGGCGCCATGAGCGTCCGCGCCAAGTGGACGAGCGAACGACCGAGAGCGAGTTTGTCGTCGGCAAGGCGTGCCAATTCCACGGCCCGGCGGGCTGGATCACGGACGGCGTTCAGTCCGACCGCCCTGACTGCAGTCTGCATGTAATGGAGCCTGGCAGAGATCTTGGCGGGCACATGCTCGCCGAGGTGATTAACCCCGACCGCCAACCGCCTCCTCTCCTCCGCCGTCAGCCCCAGCTCCGACCACACCCAAGAGCTGTAGGCCATCATCTCCAGCCCCAGCCCGGCGTCGCCGGCCGGGCCGAAGGCCCAGTCGAGCGCCGCGCGGAGATTGTCGATCTCGGGACAGTAGGCCGCCCGCCAGGCGAGGGTCGGCGCAGTCTCGTACTCGGTCTCGGCCCGACGCAGCTCGCCCGCGAGATATTGCGCCAGGCGCCGCGGCCAGTCCCCCTCGCCGGCCGCGTTCAGCTTCTCGGCCGCGTAGGCGCGCGTCGATTCCAGGAAATGGTAGCGCGCATCGCGATGGGCCGGATCGGGCTGGACCAGCGACTTGTCGACCAGCGAGGCGAGGAGGTCGAAGACCTCCCAGTCCTCGAAGGAGTCGTCCGCGGCCACCGAAGTGGCGCTCTCGATCGTCCAGCCGCCGGCGAAGACGGAGAGCCGGCGCATCAGCGCCTTCTCCTTCTCGCCGAGCAGGTCGTGGCTCCAGTCGATCAGCGCGCGGAGCGTCTGCTGGCGCGGCAGGGCGGTGCGGGCGCCGCCGGTGAGCAGGCGGAACCGGTCGTCGAGCCGGGCGAGCAGCGCCTCCGGCCGCATCATCTTCAGCCGCGGCGCCGCCAGCTCCAGTGCCAGCGCGATGCCGTCGAGGCGGCGGCAGATCCCGACGATCGCCGGCAGGGAGTCGGCCGTCAGCGCGAAGCCCCCGACCGCGGCCGCCGCGCGGTCGACGAAGAGGCGCACGGCCGGATAGGC
>DATGFU010000541.1:0-3065 GCA_035308865.1 Allostellaceae bacterium
CGCAATGGTGGGGAAAGGAGCAGCGGCCGCGCCGGACGCGGTCCCCGCACGCCAGTCGTCGCCGCGACGCGCCAGCGCGGCCACCACCTCCGCGGCCGCGGCGCGCGTGAGCTCGACGGCATCTTCCAGGACGCGCACCTCGCGTTGCCTTGGCGGACGCGGCGCATCGCTACCACCGCCGCCACCGCCGTTCGCCCCTGGCTCTTGCCGCGGCGCATCGCCACTACCGCCGCCGCCGCTCACCCGTTGTCCTTCCATCGCCGCCCGTCCGCCTGGATGAGATCGTCCGCCGCCCGCGGGCCCCAGCTGTTGGCCGCGTAGTTCGGGAAGGCGCGCGGCGCCAGCGCCGACCAGACGTCGAGGATCGGCATGACGATCCCCCAGCCCACCTCCACGAGGTCGCTGCGCTGGAACAGCGTCGAGTCGCCGGCCATGCAATCGTAGAGCAGCGTCTCGTAGCCGGTCTCGGGCGTCGTGCCGAAGTAGTCCGAGTACTGGAAGTGCATGCGCACCTGGCCGAGCCGCATCACCGGCCCCGGCACCTTGCCCTCGAACGACAGCGAGATCCCCTCGTCGGGCTGGATGTGCAGCACGAGCATGTTCGGCTCCAGCTGCTCGACCGGCGTCTCGCGGAACAGGATGAACGGCGCGCGCTTGAACTGGATCGCCACCTCGGTGACCCGCCGCGGCAGCCGCTTGCCGGTGCGCAGGTAGAAAGGCACGTCGGCCCAGCGCCAGTTGTCGACGTACAGCTTGAGGGCGACGAACGTCTCGACCGCCGACGTCGCCGCGACGCCCTTCTCGCGGCGGTAGGCGGGGACCTGCTTGCCGTTCACCGCCCCGGCGTCGTACTGGCCGCGCACCGTCTCGCGCAGCACGTCCTCGGGGGCGAGCGGCCGCACGGCGCGCAGGATCTTCACCCGCTCGTCGCGCACCACGTCCGGCGCGAAAGAGATCGGCGGCTCCATCGCGGTCAGCGCCAGCAGCTGGAACATGTGGTTCTGCACCATGTCGCGCAGCGCCCCGGCCTCCTCGTAGTAGGCGCCGCGCGACTCGACCCCGACCGTCTCGGCGACGGTGATCTGCACGTGGTCGATGTAGCGGCGGTTCCAGATCGGCTCGAAGATGCCGTTGGCGAAGCGGAAGGCGAGGATGTTCTGCACCGTCTCCTTGCCGAGGTAGTGGTCGATGCGGTAGATCTGCGTCTCCTCGATCACCTCGCGGATGTCGTGGTTGAGCTGGCGCGCGCTCTCGAGGTCGTGCCCGAAGGGCTTCTCGATCACCACCCGCCGCCAGCTGCCGCCCTCCTCGCACGTCAGCCTGGCCTCGCCGAGCCGGCGGATGATCGCCGCGAACTGGCTGGGCGGCACGGCCAGGTAGAACAGGTAGCTGCCGCGCGTCCCCCACTTCTCGTCGGCCGCCGCCAGCGCCGCGTGCAGCCGCTCGTAGGTCTCCGGCTCGTCGAGATCGCCGGACATGTACGACAGCCGGCTCTGCAACCACTCGACCCGCTGCGGATCGAGCGTGCCGGTCTCGAAGGTGTGCAGGTCCTCGATCATCTTCCGCCGGAACTCGTCGTCGCTCATCGGCGAGCGGCTGACGCCGACCACCGCGAGCTCGTCCGGCAGGAAGTCGCCGGCGGCCAGGTTGTAGACCGCCGGGATCAGCTTCCGCTTGGCGAGATCGCCGGAGGCGCCGAAGATCACCAGCACGCACGGCGGCGCCGGCTGGCGCCCCGCATGGGCCTGCGCCGGGGGCTGCGACTGCGGCTGCGACTGGGCTGGAACGGACATGGCCTCTCCTCTCCTCGGGCCGGCCGGGACAATCTAGTTGGCGCCGCCCGATGAGCGATCCTCGAAGGGTGAAACGATGCAGACAGCATCGATCGAAGTTTACTCAAAGCGTCTATCGGATCTCCCCCCGCATCCCCCCGACCCCCTTCCTCCCAGCCGGGATGCCGCGAATGGCGACAGGCGGAGCCGCGGCCTCCCCTCCGGGGGGGAAGGGGGCGCCCCCTCCCCTTCGCTTCGAGGACGGAGTTTCGTCTCAGCCGCCCGCCGGCCGCTCGAGGTGGCCGCCGAACTTCTGGCGCATCGCGGAGAGCATCTTCTCGCCGAAGGTGTGCTCCTGGCGCGAGCGGAAGCGCGCGAACAGCGACGCCGCGAGAACGTCGGCCGGCACGGCTTCCTCGAGCGCGGCGGTGATCGTCCAGCGTCCCTCTCCCGAATCGTGGACGAAGCCGGTGTAGCCGGCGAGATCCGGGCTCTCGGCCAGCGCCATCGCCGAGAGGTCGAGCAGCCACGACGAGACCACGCTGCCGCGGCGCCAGAGCTCGGCGACGTCGGCGAGGTCGATCTGGAAGCGGTGCCCTTCCGGCAGCTCCGTCGAGGCGGCGTTGGCGAGGATGTCGAAGCCCTCGGCGTAGGCCTGCATCAGGCCGTACTCGATGCCGTTGTGCACCATCTTGACGAAGTGCCCGGAGCCGGCGGGGCCGCAGTGCAGGTAGCCCGCCGCGGCGGTGCTCTGCTTGCCCTCGCGGCCCGGCGAAGGCGGGATCGCACCCTGCCCCGGCGCCAGCGTCTTCCAGATCGGGTCGAGGCGCTCGACCGTGTCGCGCGGGCCGCCGACCATCAGGCAGTAGCCGCGCTCGAGGCCCCAGATGCCGCCGCTGGTGCCGGCGTCGAGATAATGGATGCCCTTGCCCGCCAGCTCGCCGGCGCGGCGCACGTCGTCCTTGTAATAGGAGTTGCCGCCGTCGATCACCGCGTCGCCGGCCTCGAGATGGACGGCCAGCGCGCCGATCGTCCCCTCGGTGATCTCGCCGGCGGGAAGCATCAGCCAGATCGTGCGCGGCTTCTCCAGCTTGGCGACGACGTCGGCCAGCGACGTGGCCCCCACTCCCCCCTCCTTGGCCAGCTCCGCCACCGCCTCCGTGCTGCGGTCGAACACCACGCACTGGTGTCCGCCCCGCAGCAGCCGCCGCACCATGTTGCCGCCCATCCGGCCCAGACCGATCATGCCCAGTTGCATCGATGAATCCTCCACATTGGCAATCGAAAATCGGG
>DATGFU010000542.1:0-3517 GCA_035308865.1 Allostellaceae bacterium
AGCCGCGCGACGAACCGCAAACGCTCGTCCATCACCGAACACTCCTTCCAGGGCATCGACACCTCCCGCCAGGCATGCCTGGCGGGAGGTGTCACCCATGTGTCCGGTACGATCTGTCACCTATGTCTCGGGCCGCTCAGATTGGCTCGACGAGGTCGAGGTCATCTTCATCGAGCCGCATGACTGGATGCTGCCGGGCAGCGGCTCCAGCCTTGCCTTCCGCCGGGCCATCGCGCCACGCGATTTCGAGGTGCTGATCCGCGGCGAGAACCTGATCTACGTCCGGATGTAGGCTGGCGCCCCATCACCCCTTCGGCCGCTTGTCCACGACCCGCCTGGCCTTGCCGGCCGAGCGCTCGATCGTGCCGGGCGGCTCGATGACGAGGCGCGCGCTGATCCCGATCGTGTTCTTTATCGTCGCCACGACCCGGCGCGCGTGATGATCGAGGCCCGCCGGGTCCCAATGCTCGGCGCGGGCCTCGGCGCGCACGATCATCTCGTCGAGCCGGCCTTCGCGGGTGAGCTCGATCACGAAATGTCCGGAGCACCAGGTACAGGCGAGCAACGCCTCCTCGATCTGGGTCGGGAAGACGTTGACGCCCCGCAGCACGATCATCTCGTCGGTGCGTCCGGTAATGCGCTCCATCCGCCGCATGCTCGGACGGGCCGTCCCGGGCAGCAGTCGCGTCAGGTCGCGCGTGCGGTAGCGGATGACCGGGAAGGCCTCCTTGGTCAGGGAGGTGAGGACCAGCTCGCCCATCTCCCCGTCCGGCAGCGGCACGCCGGTCACGGGATCGATGATCTCGGGATAGAAATGATCCTCCCAGATATGGAGCCCGTCCTGGGTCTCCACGCATTCCTGGGCGACGCCCGGCCCCATCACCTCCGAAAGCCCGTAAATGTCGGTCGCCTTCATGGCGAAGGCATCCTCGATCTCGCGGCGCATCGCATCGGTCCAGGGCTCGGCGCCGAGGATGCCGAAGCGGAGCGATGAGTCGCGGGGATCCAGGCCGCGGCGGCGGAACTCGTCGAGCAGCACCAGCATGTAGCTCGGCGTCACCGTGATCACGTCGGGACGGAAATCGACGATCAGCTGGACCTGCCGCTCGGTCATCCCGCCGGACATTGGCACGACGGTGCAGCCCAGCCGCTCGGCGCCGGCATGGATCCCGAGGCCGCCGGTGAAGAGCCCGTAGCCATAGGCGTTGTGGACAAGCATGCCGGGCCGCGCGCCGGCCGCCCTGAGCGATCGGGCGGCGACGGTCGCCCAGGTGTCGAGGTCGCGCTCGGTGTAGCCGACCACAATCGGCTTGCCGGTTGTCCCGGACGACCCGTGGATGCGCCGGAGGCGCTCGCGGGGCACCGCGAACAGGCCGAACGGATAGTTGTCGCGCAACGCCTGCTTGGTGGTGAACGGGAAGCGGGCGAGATCGGCGAGATCGTGAACGTCCGAGGGATGGACGCCGGCCGCATCGAAGGCGTCGCGATAATGGGCGACATTCTCGTAAGCGTGGCCGAGCGACCAGCGCAGCCGTTCCAGCTGCAGCGCCGCCAGCTCGTCGCGCGAGGCCCGCTCGATCGGTTCGAGTCCGGTCATGGCGCCGGCTCGGCAGCGGGAAGGAAAGAGCCGCCGACGGTCCGCGAATGCCCGCGGAACTCCGCGACGACGCCGTCATCGACGGCAACGCTGACATCGTAGATGCCCGACCGCCCGGCGCGGCCGATCTCACGGGCGTTTGCAACGAGGCGGTCCCCGGCGCGCGCCGGCCGGAGGAACGTAATCGAGCACTGCGCCGCCACGGTCGTCTCGCCATAGGAATTGCAGGCATAGGCGAAGGCCGAGTCGGCCAGCGTGAAGATGTACCCGCCATGGACGATGCCGTGGCCGTTGGTCATCTGCTCGGTGACGGTCATGGCAAGGGTCGCGCATCCGGCGCCGACCTCGACCAGCGTCATCGCCAAGTCATGGGCGACGCGATCCTCGACCCTGAGCGCGGCTGCGGCCGCGTTCGCCCGCTCGTCCGGCGTCATGCCCGGCCGGTGAAGCGCGGCGGCCGCTTCTCGATGAAGGCGCGGACGCCCTCGGCGAAGTCCGGAGTACGTCCGGCCTCACGCTGAACGTCGCGCTCGAGGTCGAGCTGTGCGTCGAGCGTGTTGGCTGCCGACGCGGCCAGCACGCGCTTGATCATCGCGAGACCCTGCGTCGGCTGGGTGGCAAGGTTGGCCGTCAGCGCCTCGGCCTCCGCCTGGAGCTTGTCGTCGTCGACCGCACGCCAGATCAGCCCCCACGCTGCGGCCTGCTCCGCCGTGATGGGTTCCGCCAACAGGGCCAGCGCACGCGCCCGGGCCTCGCCGACGAGGCGCGGCAGGAACCAGGTACCGCCGGAATCGGGGATCAGGCCGATCCTGGCGAAGGACTGGATGAACTTGGCCGAGCGGGCGGCGAGCACGATGTCGCAGGCGAGGGCGATGTTGGCGCCGGCGCCGGCCGCCGTCCCGTTGACGGCACAGACCACCGGCATAGGGAGCCCGCGGAGGCGCCGGACGAGCGGGTTGTAGAAATTGTCGAGCACGGCCCCGAGATCGGGCGGCCCGCCGCCGGCCGCAACATCACCCAGATCCTGGCCGGCGCAGAAGCCGCGGCCTTCGCCGGTCAGCAGCACCGCGCGGCAGCCGGCATCGCCCTCGGCCTCGTCCAGCGCAGTGGAGAGGGCGCGATGCATCTCTTCGTTGAAGGAGTTCAGCTTGTCGGGGCGGTTCAGCCGCAGGATCCGCCAGGAACCGCGGTCTTCGGCCAAGATCGGTGACGTCACGCTTCCCTCCCGAGCCGCGCGGCACTGCCGCTTGAATTTACCGAACGATCGGTTAATCTTTGGCCGCCGCGCTGTTCCTGTCAACAGGCGAAGCCGACTCCGGAGATGCCGATGCGCGAAGCCTTCATCTGCGATTTCGTGCGGACCCCGATCGGCCGCTACGCGGGCGCGCTCAAGGATGTGCGCACCGACGATCTCGCCGCCGTGCCGATCCGGACTCTGGTCGAGCGCAACCGATCCGTCGACTGGGAAACGGTCGACGACGTCGTGCTCGGCTGCGCCAACCAGGCCGGCGAGGACAACCGCAACGTCGCGCGCATGGCGACGCTGCTGGCGGGCCTGCCGGCATCAGTTCCCGGCGCCACGGTCAACCGGCTCTGCGGCTCGGGCCTTGATGCGGTCGGCATCGCGGCGCGGGCGATCAAGGCGGGCGAGGCGGAGCTCATGATCGCCGGCGGCGTCGAGAGCATGACCCGCGCGCCCTTCGTCATGGGCAAGGCGGCCGAGGCCTTCGCGCGCCAGGCCGAGATCTTCGACACGACGATCGGCTGGCGCTTTGTCAACCCGCTGCTGAAGGCGCAATACGGCGTCGACTCGATGCCGGAGACGGCGGAGAACGTGGCACGCGATTTCGGCATCGGGCGCGCGGACCAGGATGCCTTTGCACTGGCCTCGCAGCGCAAGGCGGCGGCAGCCCAGCGTGC
>DATGFU010000543.1:0-20195 GCA_035308865.1 Allostellaceae bacterium
GCGCGTTCGACCCTTTTTTCACCACCAAGCCTGTTGGGAAAGGAACCGGTCTCGGGCTTTCCATGATCTACGGCTTCGCCAAGCAGTCGAACGGTCAGGTGCGCATCTGCTCCGAGGTCGGCAAGGGAACGACCGTGAAGCTCTATCTGCCGCGGCATGCAGGGGAGGTGCCGGAAGATGTCGATGACGACGGCCGGCCTGCCCTGCCGAACGATGGCGCCGGCGAAACCGTTCTGGTGGTCGACGACGAACCCACGGTCCGGATGCTGATCCATGACGTCCTGGAGGAGCTCGGCTATCGCACGATCGAGGCTGCCGATGCGGCCTCCGCGCTCAAGGTTCTCGAGTCGGATATCGGCATCGACCTGCTGATCACCGATATCGGCCTGCCGGGCGGCATGAACGGCATACAGATGGCCGAGGCCGTGCGGGAGAGGCGCCCGGACCAGAAGATCCTGTTCATCACCGGGTTCGCCGAGACCGCAGCGGCCGGCGACCGGCACATCGAGCCCGGCACGCATCTGCTGAAGAAACCCTTCGCCGTGGAAAACCTGGCGTCGCGGGTCCGCGCGATCATCGTGGGCAGGTGAGCCTGTCCGCAGGCCCTCACCGCCCCTTGCGGAGGATCAGCCCGACCCCATAGCCGTCCCGCTCGACATTGTCCGTGTAGTCCTTGACCGCGTAGGCTTCGATGCACAGCTGCGCGCCGCCGTCGGCGGCATGGCAGTGTCGGATGCGCGGCGCGGCGCCGGCGGCCCAGCCCGGCTCGGCCTTCAGCCGGCGCAGGAGCCGCGTCCACGGATCGTCGCCGTCGAGCGCCTCGGGCAGGAACGGCGAGCCGAACGAGAATTCGCCGACCCGCGGATTGGGCAGCGCCGTGCCGAGGTCCAGCCAGAACGGCCCGAGCGTCAGGCTGGGCACCGGCGTCGCCGCGAAGGACGCGGTGTCGAAGCGCGGCGGCATGTGCTCGTCGTTGTAGAGCTCCTCCGGCGTGTCGTGCTTCAGGAGATAGACCGCCCAGGCATCGCCCCGCCCCAGCCGCAAGGTCAGTGGCTTCGCGTCCGGTCCGGTAACGCCGAGCAGCGCGGCCGCGTCGCGGATGTCCTCGCCGGTCAGCGTGACGGACATCTCCACGGCATTGGGAAATCGCGCGCCTGCGGCCGGCATGGCGGTCAGGACCGCGGCAACGGAGAGCAGCGCAGCGAGGATTGGGCGCATATCAACCGAGCCTCCACTACCGTGCCTTGGCCGACTTTGCGGCATCGAGTTGGGCGGAGAGGCCGCCGATGCGCTGGTCGAGGCCGCGCAGCGCGGGATCGCCGCCGCCGCCGCTCGCGACGATCGCGCGGGCGCGCTCCAGCAGCGGCCGCGCCGCAGCGAGGTCGTGCCGGGCGATCAGGGCCGCGGCGGCATTGGCCGCGGCCTCGGCCAGCATACGCCGCCCTTCGGCATTGCCGCTCTGCCCGGCCACCAGCGCCTCGGCGACGGCGAGACCGGCGCGGTACTCGACGAGCGCCGCGGCGGTGTCGCCCTGAGCCATGAGCACGTCGCCGAGGGAAGCGTGGCTGGCGGCCAGATCGCGCTGCCACACCGAGTTCGTCGGGTCCTGGGCCGCCAGCCGGGTGCGGATATCGAGGCCGTCGTGCAGCGCCGACGCGGCGCCGTTCCTGTCGCCCTGGGCCAGCAGGATCACGCCGGTGAGCTCGCGGCTGGTCGACAGATCGTGCTGCCAAGCCGCGACCTTCGCATCGCTCGCGGACAGCCGCTCGATCGCGGCGCGGCTCGCCTGCGCCTCGGCCAGGGCACCGGTAAGGTCGCCCTTGGCCTTGAGCGCGCGGCCGATCCCCAGATGCGCGGCCCAGAGCGCGTGCTGCCAGTCGGCATTGGCCGGATCCTGCACGGCGAGCCGCTCCGCGATCTGCAGCGCCGACCGATATTCGCCGAGCGCGCCGTCGGCGTCGCCCTGGGCCAGCAGCACGTCGCCGACCCCGTCATGCCCGTCGGCGATGTCGCCCTGCCAGCCGAAATTGCCGGCGTCGTGGGCCCCCAGCGATTTGCCGATCTCGAGCGCGGCCCTATCCTCGGTCAGCGCCGCCGCGAGGTCGCCTTGCCGCAGCAACACGCCGCCGATCCGCTCGTGGATGAAGAGCAGGTCGCGCTGCTTCTTGGCGTTCTTCGGATCGCGCGTGACCTCGTCCTGTCGGATGCCGAGGCTTTCCCGGTATTCGACCAGCGCCCCGGCGAGATCGCCCTGGGCCACCAGCACCTCGCCCATGGTGTTGAGGCTGATCGAGCGGTCGCGCTGCAGGGCGGCATCGTCGGGCCTGGAAGCCGCCTGGGCTTCGACGATCGCGAGCCCGCTCTGGTATTCGTTCATGGCGCCAAGCAGGTCGCCCTCGGCGGTCAGCGCGTTGCCGATCTTGATATGGCTCAGCCACAGGTCGCGCGACCAGGCCGGGTCGGGCTTGCCGGCGGTCGCCTGCTCGCGCGCGCCCAACGCCGCCCGGTACTCCGGCAGCGCGCCCGCGACGTCGCCCTTCTTCAGCAGCGTGTCGCCGACATCGTCGCGGGCATCCGCAAGCTCGCGCCGGATGTCGAGCCGGCCCGGCGCGGCAGCGGCGAGCGCCAGCAGCATCGCCTCGGACTGGCGCGTGGCGTCGAGCGCGCGCTCCGTCTCGCCGAGCGTCAGATAGGTCTTGCCGAGCGACAGCAGCAGCTTGGCGCGCCGGAATCGGATCTCCGGATCGTCCGACACCGCCGATAGCCGGTCGAACACGCCCTGCGCGGTGCCGAGGATGTCGTGCACGGTCTGCGACGAGACGCCGACCAGCGGCCGCAGCTTCTCGGCCACGTCGTTGACGACGCTGTCGGCGGCGTCGAGAGCGACCGCGAGGTTGCGCTCGGCCCGCCGCTCGCTGGCGAAGCCGTACCAGGCCGCGCCGCCGGCCGCCGCCGCCAGCAGCAGCGACACGGCGGCCGCGAGGCGCAGGATGCGGGCCTGGCGATGCTGGGCGGCCGCCTTCAGCTCGGCCTTCTCGGCGGCCGCCCGGCGCTCGCGCTCGATCTCGGCGGCAAACCGCGCCTCGACCGCCGCGCGCGAGGCCGCGATGAAGCCGATGAGCGCCGGGTCCAGCTCGCCGCCGCGCCGCGCCGCCAGATCCTCGGCCTCGGAGAGCGGCAGCCCGTCATGGAGCAGGAGCGACGCCTCCTCGCCCTTGTCGGCCCAGAGCGCCGCGGCGGCCTCGAGCCGGCTGCGCCGCTGCTGGTCCTCGCGATCCGCGCGGATCTGGTTGGCCGCCCGCTCCCAATGGGTGAGCAGCACTTCGTGGGCGATGCGGATCGCGCCGCCATCGGCCACGAGGAGCCGCGCCGCCGGTGCCAGCAGCGATTCGGCGAGACGCCGGATGTCGCTCCCCGGGGGCAGCGCGGCGAACGGCGCCGAGCGCGCCGTGGGCTTGCTGTTCTCGCCCTGGCCGACCGTGACGAGCGCCCAGAGCAGCGCCGGAAAGGCCTCGCGCTGAGAATCGGGCAAGGCCTGGAACACCGCCTCCGCGCGCTGCCCGAGCGCGCCGCCGAAGCCGCCGAGCGCCGCATAGGCCGAGAAGGTCAGGACCCCGCCCGCAACGTCGCGCGCCTGCCAAAGCTGGTCGAGCGCGAAGGAAAGGAGCGGCAGCGCTCCCGGCTCGGCGGCGGCGTCGGCGACGATGCGGTCCGCCAGATCCTCGCCGCTCCGCTCGTCGACCTCGAAGCGCAGCCCGGCAAGGCGGGCCGGTCCGCGCACGATCTGGCGCAGCTCGGCCGGCGTCGGCGGCGTCAGCAGGTATTGTCCGGCGCGCGTCGCCTCCTCCAGCGCGGGCAGCGATTCGAGCCGGTCGTAGAAATCGGAGCGCATGGTCGCGATCGCCCACACCTTGCCGCCGGCGGTCAGCGCCGCCACCGTGGCGATGAAGGTGTCGCGCGCCGCCGGCGCCATGCGCTCGACGGTGAACAGCTCCTCGAGCTGGTCGATGACGAGCAGCAGCCGTGCCTCGCCGAGCTCGGTCAGTCGGCCTTCCGACGCCTTGGCCAGCCCCTGCTCGACGGCGAATTCCGCCTGCCGCGGGTTCTCGCGGAACTGCCCGGCCAGGCGCTCGGCGGTGTAGCGCAGCTCGGCAAGCTCGGGCAGCGCGTCCTCGGCGAGCACCGCTTCCGCCAGCCCGGCCACGGGGTCGCCGTCGGCATCCGAGGGCCGCATGATCGCGCGGCGCACCAGCGCGACGTTGCCGATCATGCCGGGGAGCCTGAGATCGGGCAGCACGCCGGCCTTGACCAGGCTCGACTTGCCCGAGCCCGACGCGCCCAGCACGAGCACGAAGGCCTCGCCCGCCTCCGCCCGCGCCCGCAGCAGCTCGCGGACCTCGTGACGCGCCCGGAGACGGCCGAAGAAGATCGCCTCCTCCTCCGGCCCGAACGCCGCGAGGCCGCGATAGGGGGCGCCGGTCCAGCTGATCGTGCCGAGCTCCGCGGCGGCGCCCATGTCCTGCGCCAGGCGCCGGCGCAGCAGCTCGCGCAGATGCTCCTCCAGCCGCTCCTCGAACTCGCCGGTGCTGGCGAAGCCATGCGAGGCGACGCGGAACTGGCCCGTCGCGTCGTCGCGGAACCAGCGGGAGACGAAGCCTTCGAGCTGCTCCTTCTGGTCGAGCAGCCCGCGCAGCTCGGCCGCCGACCGCGGCAGCCGGCCGCCCTCGGCGGATTTCTGATAGACGACGAGATCGGGCCGGCCGGCGGCGCGGAACCCGGCCATCGCGTCCTCGAATTCCCATTCCGTGCCGGTGACCGGCGCGCGGCCCGACACCGCCCCCTTGAAGCGGTCCTCCGGCAGCGGCACGCCGAGGCGCGACCACAGCACCACGACGCAGATGTCGGTGGTGCTGGGCGGCGGCAGGTTCTCGCTGTCCTGGAAATGATGCGTCGCCACCAGCGGCTCGCGCTCCCACAGCACCGATGCGATGTCGCAATGGTGCTGCAGCTCGCGGGCCAGCTTGGCGATGACGCGGTCCGCCACCGCCCGCTCCGGCCGCACGTCGGACGGCGACGAAATGAACACGCGGTAGCGCGGCCGTGCCATCCCCCCTCCCGTCCCCCACGAGATGCTGCCGCGGACGTGAGGGAACTATAGCCGACGCGGTGAAGGATGCGATGGGGTTGTGGGGGGCGCTCTCACTGCTGCGGTGTTGACTTTGTGGTGTCGGCCGTGTTCCCTCTCCGTTCCATGATGAGCGACGCGGCGAGGCGGCGTTCTGCGCGGCTGATAGGCGACGTGTCGAGGCTTAGATGTCGAATGATCCTCCCGGTACGGTAGATGAGCAACCCGCGGACGGCGTTTCGCCGATTGCGACCGCTCCCCGTGAAGGCAATCTAACAGTTGCAACTTTCGAGGACTTCGAAGCAGTTGACTTCTTCAAACCGATTGCCGCTCAGGACATAGTTGAGTGTTTGGCTCTGAGCGAATCGTTTTCGCGTGCTTCAGCCGCTGCGGAGGAGGCAGCGGATCAGCCTGCGACACGAGTCTTCAGCGTCCTGGCGGCATTGAGTGGCTTCCACTTCAGACCCAGCGATCGCGCGCAACCCTTCGGACCTATGTTAGACCTCGGGAACCGCCGCTCTCCGATCCCCGCGGACTACCGAGGCACTCAATGTGATGCGCTTCTTCGGATTCTGCATCGGATCCCCAATCCGGGGCTCAGAGCTCGGGTCGCAGACACGGTATGGCTAAACGATCGGAAACAGTCGACCGCGGCGAGGCAAGCGATTGAGGCCTACTCCGAAGCGGTTGAGGGGCTGGCGACCGGAAAATATCGGCCTCGGTTTCAAAGCCCAACCGTAGTCAGCATCGAACAGATCGACTTGGCGACCCGCGCCCTCCAGATTGCCAGAGCGATCCATAAAAAGGGCGCGATCCCGGACGGCCTCGCCTCGGTTGTGTGCGCTCTTTACGAGACCGCCCGGGATCGGGTCGAAGTCGTTCCATTCTGTAGGTGCGCCGAGCTCCTCCTTCAGCATAGTCAGATCGACCCACTCGAATTCGCAAAGGCTGCCGAGGAAGTCGTCTCGGCTGCTTCATCTCGGCCGGGCGTGTATCACCTCGCCATCAAGCGCGTCCTGGACCTAGCCGCAGAAGCGTACGCAGATCTTGGCGATCCGGTGAACGCGCGGAGATGTCGCCTCGAGGGCATCGAGCACACCTTGGCGATGCGGGATGAAGTGCCGTCTGCGCTCGCCAAAGCCTCTTGGATACGCTCCGCGATCGAACAATTGAGAGGTGTTGAAGGCACTCAAAATCGTCAAGCTCAGCTATTCGAAGAGCTTCGGACGATTCAGGATCGTGTACCTGAAGAAATGGGGGTGGTATCGGCACCTATCGATCTCGAGGAGCAGTGGAAAACAGTCAGCACAATTGCTGAAGATTTTTCCCTGACAGGAGCAATGCGTGAACTCGCCTTTCGTACACTTCCGCGTCCAAAGGAGGAACTGCGGGAGCAGGCGCTGGAGCTCGCGAAATCTGCCCCGCTCTCCGCGTTGATGCCGACTGCCGAAATCGATGCCTCTGGCAGGGTCATCGCAATGATACCAGGGGCGCCGACGAGCGGCGAGCCTAGTGATGCCTGGTTCCGAGGGCACATCGAACGAAACGAGCAGATTCGCAGGCAGATAGTGGTCGCTGGGGAGATCGAGCCGATCCGGCGGACGGTCGCTGCTAATTTCAGCTTCACCGAACGGCACTTCTATCCAGTCGTAGCCAGGAGCCCTTTGGTCCCCGCCTCCCACCACTGGACCTTGGCGCTTGGATTTGCTCGACTCATTCAGGGAGATTCGATCTCTGCCGCACACCTCTTGATACCCCAAATGGAGCACCTCATTAGGCATGTCTTGATTTCTGCGAACCGAGACCCGTCGAAGATAATGCCCGACATGCTCCAGGAAGATAGGCCTCTCTCGGCAATACTTGAGCAGATGAGACCGGATCTGGTCGCCATCTTTGGCGAGAACAATACTGATGAGATTGACAGGCTTTTCAATGCCCGACCAGGGCCCGCGCTCCGACACGAATTCGCGCATGGGAAAGTGGGGGCTGCCCAATGTTTTCATCCTGATGTGCTGTACGCTTGCTGGTATATTTATCATCTGTGCTGTGCCCCGCTGTTGCCTCACTGGGATGACCACGTGGCTTCTGTCATCGAAGCTGAGTGTTGATGGTCGTCAATGAGCGAATTCGGATTGCGCGGACTACAGTGGCGGATTGCGGCAGATTCCGGTGATGGGGTGGACGACCTACCTCGCCCCCTCGTGGATCTCCGCGACATAGCCGCCCGGGAAATCGACCATCGCCGCCGCCCGTCCACCAGCCGCATACGGTTCGACCAGCACCGTGACGCCCGCTGCCTTCGCCTTCGCGAGCGTGCCGGCGAGATCCGCCACCTCGTAGCCGGTCAGCTCGCGCCCATAGGGGTAAGGGAGGTGACCGTCGGTGACGTGCACTGCCAGCTTGCCGAAATCCGATTCGATGCGCACCCGCCGGAAGGTTTCGGCCGGCCGGCCGATTTCGACGCCGGGCGCCTTGGCATCGTCGGAGACCACCTTGCCATGTGAAAAGCCGAGGAAGCCCTTGACGAACGCGTCGGCCCGGTCGGGCGACAGGTAGACGCGGTTCTCCGGCACCGTCTGAAATGCCGGGTAGGACGGCTTGGCCGTGTGCCAGTAGAGCTGCATGTTCACGCCGCCGGGCCATTGGATGATCGCGTCCCGGCCGATCGCATCGGGAAACGGCGCCACCAGCAACTCGGCGCCCGCGGCGCGTGCGGCGGCCACCGCCTCGTCGATATCGGTGACGAGAGAGCCGGTGCGCTCGGCGCCGAACGGGTAGGGGATCGGCGTCTTGAAGCCGAACAGCGAGACCGAGCCGACCGGCGTCTGGAGCACCTGCGACGTCGTGCTGCTGGGCGTCGGCGTCACCGTGGCGACGACCTGCCGGGTGCTCTGGCCGCCGAATGTCGCGAGAAAGCTCGCAACGAAGCGGTCGACGTCACCGGGTGCCACGTAGACATGCGTCGTGCCGTATTGCGGGGCGACGGCGACCGCCGACGTCCCGGCCTGCGCCGCCCCCGCGGCGGCGAGCAGGACCACAGCCAGGGCGCCCGTTGCGATCTTACTCATGACGGGCTCCCGCGACGCCACTTGGATTGAGCGGCCACAGAACTCGCAGGGCCCTCTGTTCGAGATGGGAACGACGGGCAAGCGGCGCTCCTGCCTCGACCTCATGCGTCGAGTAGCTGCCGCGCGCCTTCGGCGAGGAAGCCGGAGCGGGTCGCTCCGCGCGCGGCCGCGGCCTGGTCAACCTTTGCCAGCAACGCCTCGTCCATGGTGATCGTAACACGCACGGCGCGGCCGGTGCGCGGCTCGATCCACAGGCGGCCGATGACATGGCCCTCGGGATCTGCCTCGGCGCGATCGACCGGCATCGTGGGTGCCGGAATCGCTTCGTCGTCCTCGTGCATGCCTTCGAGGTGAAGCGCCAGCGCCTCCTCGGCCTTCAGCACCGCATCCTTCACGTCACGCCCGACCGTGACGCACCCCGGGAGGTCCGGAAAGACCACTCCCACGCCATCCCGCTGGTGGTAGAACACCGCCGGAAATCCCATGTCACCCATCCCCGGTTTGCCTTTCCGCGTACTCCACGTCCGCCTCTATCGGGCGGTTCGCGTTGGAGGAGGCACCGCCTAGCGGAGCTTCACTCCGGATTGCCGCTCGATCGATTTGATGAGCGGGATCCCAATGTCCTTCTCCGGGTGGATCACCGTCACCTTGCCCGGCCGTTCGGGGTGCTTGAATTGATGATGGTCGCCCCTGACCTTCACACGCACCCATCCTGCGGCCTGCAGCTTCTCGATGATCTCCCGGCTCGACGTCATGACGTCCGACCTCCTTCCGGGAGTACAAAGTACGTACTTTCGTTCCCGATCACAAGACGAAATGCATATAAAGTATGGATCAATGGGAGCGAGTTTGCCTAGCCGCCGACTGGCGTGCACACGACTGGCCGCGACGAGGACGCGGCCAGATTCGTCAGCACGGCATTATAAATATCTGATCTTGTTTGAGGTTTGGTGGGCGTTGCAGGGCTCGAACCTGCGACCCGCTGATTAAGAGTCAGCTGCTCTACCAACTGAGCTAAACGCCCGCGCTCGCGGAGGGGCGGGTCTTTATCAGAGAGGCGCAGGCTTGTCGAGACCAACGCGGCCATGGTCTCCCTGCGTTGCGATCCGCTAGCATGGCGGGCATGGACGACCCGACTTCGCCATCGCCCGACGACGTGCTGCGCCTCGCCGAGGTGCCGGCGCGCGATGTCGCGGTGGCGGTGCTGGCGGCGGAGGACGGGCGCTACCTGCTGCAGCTGCGCGACGACTTCCCGCATATCCACCTGCCCGATCACTGGGCGCTGTTCGGCGGCACGATCGAGCCGGGCGAAAGCCCGGAGGCGGCGATCCGGCGCGAGCTGGCGGAGGAGATCGGCTGGACGGCCCGCGAGGTGGCGCCGCTGGCGGTTTCCGTGCACGCCATCTACCCGCGCGCGGCGCCCTGGCGCATGCATTTCTTCGCCGTGCCGTTCCGCCTTGCCGAGCTGCCGTCGATGGTGCTGGGCGAAGGCGCCGCCATGCGGGTCTTCAGCCTCGCCGAGGCGGCGGCGCTGGAACGCATCGCGCCGTGGGATCTCTGCGCGCTCATGCTGCACGGGCGGCACGCAACGCTCTTTCCGGGGGGAGGGAAACGATGATCACGCTCTATACCTTCGGTCCCTATTTCGGCCTGCCCGACGGCAGCCCCTTCGTCCTCAAGGCGATGGTGCTCCTGAAGCTGGCCGGGCTCGACTACCAGGAGGACCGGAACGGCTACGGCAGGGCGCCCAAGGGCAAGCTGCCCTATATCGTCGACGACGGCGCGACGGTCGCCGATTCGACGTTCATCCGCCTCCATATCGAGCGCAAGTACGGGATCGACCTCGATGCCGGGCTGTCGGCCGAGCAGCGGGCGGCCGCCTGGGCGGTCGAGCGCATGGTCGAGGACCATCTCTACTGGGCGCTGCTGCACATCCGATGGAATCACGACGAGAATTTCGCCAAGGGCCCGGCACAGTTCTTCGCCGCCGTGCCGGCGCCGATCCGGCCGTTCGTGCGCCGCGCCGTCCGGCGCTCCGTCGCCAAGAACCTGAAGGGGCACGGCCTCGGCCGGCACAAGGAGGATGAGATCACGGCGCTCGCGATCCGCGACATCGATGCGCTGGCCGCCATGCTCGGCGACCGGCCCTGCCTGATGGGCGACAAGCCGCGCGGCACCGACGCCGCGGTGTTCGGCATGCTGGCCGGCATCCTCGTGCCGATCTTCGACTCGCCGATCCGCGAGGCGGCCGAGCGCCACGCCAATCTCGTCGCCTATCGCGACCGCCTGATGGCGCGGTTCTTCCCGGATGCCGGGCCGGATGCGTAGCGCGGCGGCGCCCCCTCCCCCCACCCCCCTCCCGCGAGGGGAGGGGGAGATCTCGGCGGCGGCGTTCCACCTCCCCTCGCGGGAGGGGGTCAGGGGGAGGGGTGTGCGGGGATGTCCCGGTGGCATCGTTCCCTCTCCCGCGGAGCAAGGGACAGGGAGGGGGCCGGCGTGACCCGGCTCACCCTGGGCGGCGCGGAGCTCGTCGCCGATCCGGTCGGCGCGTTGTGGTGGCCGGATGAGCGGATGCTGCTGGTCGCCGATCTCCATCTGGAAAAGGGCACCAGCTTCGCGCGCCGCGGCACGCTGCTGCCGCCCTGGGACACGCGTGCGACGCTCGACCGGCTGGACGCCGCGCTGACGCGCTACGGCCCCGAGGTGGTGGTGGCGCTGGGCGACAGCTTCCATGACCGCGAGGCGCGGGCGCGGCTCGGCGCCGAGGATGCGGCCCGCCTCGCCGCCCTCACCGCCCGCTGCGACTGGCGATTCCTCGCCGGCAACCACGACCCCGGCGGAACGGAAGAGGCGTTCGAGCATCGCGGCATCGTCTTCCGTCACGAGGCCGCGCCGGGCGCCGCGCCTGAGGTCAGCGGGCATTACCATCCCAAGGCGACCATCCGCGTCCATGGCCGCGCCGTCGCCTGCCGCTGCTTCGTGACCGACGGGCGGCGCCTGATCATGCCGGCCTTCGGCGCCTATGCCGGCGGGCTGGACGTACGCGACCCGGCGATCGCCGACTGGTTTCCGGACGGCTTCACCGCCTGGCTCGCCGGCACGCGGCGGCTGACCGCCGTGCCGTCGAGCCTGCTCGGCGTGCGGCCGGCGGCGGGGGAGCCGGCGTTCGCGTTCTGAGCCTTTCGGCCGCCGCTCACTTCGACTCCGCGACAAACGTCCCGTCCCATTCCGGCCCCGGCGGGTGGGCCGCGAAATGGCGGATCCGCTCGCCGTAGAGGGCCTGCAGCACTGCCAGCTCGGGCGCCAGCGCCACTTCTTCCGCCAGCCTTGTTTCCGCCCCCTGCCAATCCTGCGCGCGGTATGAGGCCAGCATCCCCGCATGACACTCCGCCAGCTCGCGGAACGCCGGCGAGCCTGCCAGCACCTCATCGCCGATCAGCGCGTAGATTCGGACGGCGGCCCGCTTGCCCTTGACCGCGATCCTGTCCAGCTCCAGCGCGGCCCAGGCGGGCGCCGCATCGCGCGTGGCCTCGCCGATCACGATGTCGACGCCGTAGGTCTTGGACTGACCCTCCAAGCGCGACGCCAGATTCACCGGATCGCCCAGCACCGAGTAGTCGAGCCGCTGCTCCGAGCCCATGTTGCCGACGACGCAGTCGCCGGTATTGAGCCCGACGCCGATCCGCAGCTCGTGAAACTTCCGACCCGCCCCCTCGGCCTCCGCCGCCAGCTCGCGGTTGAGCCCGGCCAGCGCCGCCCGCATCGCCAGCGCCGCCCCGCAGGCGAGATCGGCGTGCCGCGCGTTGTCGAGCGGCGCGTTCCAGAACGCCATGATGCAATCGCCCATGTACTTGTCGATCGTGCCCCCCGCCGCGAGGATGATGTCGGTCATCGGCGTGAGGAAGCGGTTGATCAGCCGCGTCAGGCCCTGGGGATCGGCGGCGTAGGCCTCGGCGATCGCGGTGAAGCCGCGCACGTCGCAGAAGAGCAGCGTCATCCGCCGCATCTCGCCGCCGAGCTTCACCCGCTCGGGATTGGCCGCCAGCAGATCCACCAGCTTCGGCGCCATGTAGCGCTTGAACGTCGCCTTGATGCGGCGGCGGTCGCGGTCGGTGACCCAGTAGCGGAGGAGCAGCGTGGCGACGGCAGCGACGGCGAGCGCGGCCACGGGCTGGGCCAGCGGCAGCCACCAACCGCGGCAGAAGGCCAGATGAGCCGCCACAGACCACACCGCCGGCGGCAGTACTCCAGCCAGGACGATGCTGCGCGTCGGCAGCCGGGCTGCAACCGCCCCAACCAGCGCCGCCAGCAGCACTGTCGCTGCCTGGAGCGGCAAGCTCAGCGGCAGCTCGCGGATGAAATCCCCGTCCAGCATGGTGGCGATCGCATTGGCCCACAGCTCCGATCCGGGCAGCTCCTCCCGGCCGAAGGGCGACCCATGGGAATCGGCATTGCCGACGAAGGACGCCCCCAGGATGACGATGTGGCCGGCGAGCCGGTCGTGCGGAAGCTTATCCTCGATGAGATCGGCGAATGAATCGGTCTGGAAGGTCCGGCGAGGACCGCGGTAGTTCACCAACATCCGGCCGTAGAGATCGACCGGCACGGTCCGCGCGCCGAACCGGACAGATTGGCCAAGCGCGAGCCGCACGTGGTTCCACGGCACGCCGGCCGATGCCGCCGCCGCGCGCACCGCGATCGAGGGCAGGATGTCGCCGTTGAACCCGGTCGAGACGTAGTCGTATCGTGGCAGGCCGTCGACGTCGTAGATGACGTTGACCCCGCCCAGCCCCGCGGCCGCCTCGCGCAGCCCCGCGACGGGCGCCAGCACCGCGCGCGGCTGCAGCGGATCGGTGGCGCCCGGCGCGCCCCTATCCAGGATCTGGTAGCCCGAATCCGACAGGTCGACATCGGTCGAAGCGCCCGCATCGGTCTCCGGGTGGAATGAGAAGGCAAAGGGCAGCAGGACCTTGCCCGATTTCCGTATGACGGCGGCGAAATCGCCATCCGGATCGTCCGAGGCGAGCGCCGCGAGCCGCGCCCGCAGCGTGCCGGTATCGGCCCCCGGCGGCAGCGCGGCGGCGGCCTCGCGGGCGATGTCGCGCAGATCGGCCGGCTTCGCCGTCTCCGGCTCGGCGAAGAGCTGGTCGAACACGATCAGCTTGGCGCCCGCCGCGTCGAGCCGCTCGACCGCCCGCGCCATCAGGTGCCGGCTGAACGGCCAGCGGCCGAGCCGCGCCAAGCTCGCCTCGTCGACCATGACCAGCGCGATGTCCGGCCGCGGCGGCAGCACGCCGCGCATCCGGAAGCGGAGGTCGAGCGACTCCGTCTCCAGCCGGCGCCACTCCGCGGCGGCGCCCGGCAGCCACGCCGTCAGCATGACCGCCAGCGCCGCCGCGGCCGCCAGCGCGGCTTCCCGCGATCCGCGCGGCAGCCGCAAGGCGGTCAATCGAGGTTGGTGGCCGCGATGACCTTGTCGAACTCCGGCTTGGCCCAGACCCGCGCCGGCTCGGGGTCCTTGCCGGCTTCGAGCTTCGAGCCCCGGCCCGCCGGAATGTCGACGCCGTGCTTGGTGGCGCGGCTCTCCATGTTGACCACGCCCGACAGCACCCCGACCCGCATCGCACCGGCGCCGGCCTCGACGAACCAGTCGGTGGACCGGACCGCGGCGACGCCGGTCGCCGTGTCGACCTCGAAGCGCGACGAGCCCGAGGCCGGCGTGACCACCGCGCGCAGCAGGCCGGCCGCGAGGCTGAGCTCGGCATCGCGGCCGCTGCCGTCCGATGAATAGGCCGCGATCGTCACCGTGGTCCCCGACGCGGCGCTGATCACCGAGCCGTCCGCCATGCGCAGCTTGAGCTTGGCGCCGTCCGGCACCTCGACCTTGTCGCCGACATGCACCGCATCGCCCGGCTTCAGCGTGCTCTTCTGCCCGCCGGCCTCGACGAAGCAGTCGCCCTTGAGCGTCAGCACCGTGCCGGCATCTTCCGCCGCCCAGGCCGTCCCGGCCGCGAGCCACGACGCCGCCAGCGCCACCGCCAATCCGAGCCGCATGTCCCCCTCCCCCGCCCAGGTGTGGGCCGACGGCAGAATGTCACGAGGAGAACGCCGCTGAGAAGGGGCGAGAGGCCGGTGGCGCTCAGGCGGCCAGCATCGGCGCGACAGCCGCCTTCGCCACCGCAGCTTTCGTCAGCGCAAATTGCTGCTCGAGATCGGGCACCAGCTCGCGGGCCGCCCGCCATACCTGCAATTCCAGCTGGGCGAGGCTTTCGGCGCCGGGCTCGTCCGTCTCGTCGTCCCCTTCGCCCTTGTCCCGGCGGGCAGCGTCCAGCCCGTCCTGCACCTTCCGGCAGATCGACGGGATCAGGTGTTCATATGGCTCCCAACGCAACTGCAGCCGCCGGGCGCGAATATCCTCAGGCTTGAAGGCCCCGAGAAGGAAGCGGAACGCCTCGATCTCGCCGATCAGGACCACGATCATCCGTTCGGTCTGTTCCGGCTGGTACTCGACGAGATCGTGGATCGCCTTGCGCGCGCTCTCGAGCCCGAGGAACAGCATGAAGACGAGATCGCGAATGGCGTCGTGCCACGGTCCGGTCGCCGCAGGCTCCCCGGACGTCGCCTGTACCTCCTGCGGGCCGGGCCTGATCGCGGCGCGGCTCCGCAGCATGTCGCGGAAAACCTTCATGTATGTGTAGAAGGCGGTGATGTTGATCACGACGCGGGCCGCCAGGCTCTGCAGATCCTTGGTGTTCCCCTCGAAGACCGGGAAGTAGTTCTCCTGCGAGGCGGCGGCCGGGTTTTCCGCGGGCGCCGCGGCGCCGCCCGGCGGCGCGACCGGCGGACCGCGCTCGAAGAGCTCGACATTGCGGTGCGCCGTGTCGATGACCACCGCGACGCGGCAGAGCGTGCTGATCTCGCAGGCGAAGAGGTCGACCACGCCGAGCCGGGCGCTGCCCACCTGATAGACCCAGGCGACGATGGCGCCGAAGATGGCGAAGAGCGGGCCCATATAGGCGACGAAATTCGCCAGCGACTTCAGGACGAAATAGAGGTAGCGCCCCTCGGTCAGATCCTTGTGGGCGTATTCCAGCGCATAGATCAGGCAGGGCGCGGCGCTGATCCCGAGGCCGAGCAGCGCCATGGCGATGATCAGCCGCAAATCCTCGACGTGCTGCGATTCGAAGAGCCGGTCCAGGGTCGCGGCCGGGTTGCCGGTTCGCACCAGACAGCTGAGCCGTCGCAGCGTGCCGTTCGCGAGGCCGCGCAGGCCTGTCGCGAGCCGGGAGGTTGCCGGGTCCCTTGGCGCCATCGGAGTCTCCCGCGCCAGCCGGGCGACCCAGCCGCACTACAGGAGTAGCTTGCTCTGCCGGCAGAATGCCGCACGACAGTGGCAAATGGCAATAGGCTATGCGCTGTCGCCGTGTCTCAATCGCCCGGCCAGCGGCGGTGTACCCAGAACCACTGCTCGGGTGTCGCGCGGATCCAGTCCTCGAGCTGTCGGTTGAGGCGCATCATCGTCTCGCGGACGTCGGCATGGCGGTCACCGGTCCGTGCGAGGTCGAGCGGCGGCAGCACCGTCACGCGGAATCGCACCCCGCCCAGCCGTTCGACCCGCGCCGGCATCAGCGCCGCATCGTGGCGCAGCGCCAGCTCGGCCGCGGCCGGCGCGGTCATGGCATCGCGGCCGAAGAACGGCACCGCGATGCCGTCGTTCATCTTCTGGTCGATCAGCATGGTCAGCGCCCGGCCCGCCTTGAGCCAGGCGATGATCTTCCGGGCGCCGGAGGCGCCCTTGGCGATCGGCTCCACATCGGCCGCGCGGCGCACCCGCAGCATGGCCGCCTCCACCGCCGGGTTGTTGACGGCCCGGTAGACCGGCGCCACGTCGAGCCCGTACTGCCGCGCCGCCAGGTAGCCCAGCTCCCAGTTCCCGAGATGGCCGGACACGAAGATGATCGGCCGGCCGGTCGCCGCGACGGCGGCGACATGCTCGGTGCCGGCGACCTCGACCGGCCCGCCCGGCGCGAAGCAGTCGATCCGGCCGAGATGGGCGTACTCGCCGACCACCCGCCCGAGATTGTCCCACATGCCGCGGATGATGCGGCGATACTCCGCCTCGCTCAGCCCCGGCAGCGCGCGTTCGAGGCGGCGGTGGGCACGCCGGCTCACGCCGAGCAGCGGCCCGACCGTGCGGGCGATCCCGGCCATCAGGCCCGAGGCCACGCCGATCGGCAGGGCGCCGGCCGCGGCAAGATAACCGTTCAGCAGCCAGCCCACTGCCTTGTCGGCGAGTTTCACGCCGGCACCCGGTCCAGCAGCTGGTCGAGCAGCGCCTCGCCGTCGTCCCATTCGAGCCGCACCGGCAGCGTCTCGACCTGGGCGCGGATCTGTGGTGGCAGGCGGTGCCAGTCCTTCTCGGTGGTCACCGCGAGGGCCGAGGCGGCGGCGGCGCGGGCGAGGACCGCCATCAGCTCGCCCTCGGCATAAGGGTGGTGATCGGCGAAGGCGAAGCGCGCGACCGTCTCGGCGCCCAGCGCGTCGAGCGTGGCGAAGAACTTGACCGGCCGGGCGATCCCGGCGAAGGCGACGACGCGGCGCCCGGCCCAGGGAGCCGGATTTTGCGGCACCAGCCGGGCGTGCAGGATCGGCAGCCTGCCAGCGATCACGGCCGCCACCCCAGCCTCATCCTCGCCGATCACCACCGCAGCGGCGGCACGTTCGAGCCCGGCCTCGACCCGCTCCCGCAGCGGCCCGGCCGGCAGCAGCCGCCCATTGCCGAACCCGTAGCCGCCGTCGATGGCGATAAGCGAGAGATCGTAGGCCAGACGCGGGTTCTGCAGCCCGTCATCGAGCAGCACGAGATCGGCCCCGGCGGCTGCGGCGGCGGTTGCGCCGGCGAGCCGGTCGCGCGACACCCAGGTAGGCGCTGCGGCGGCCAGCAGCAGCGGCTCGTCGCCCACATCGCGGAAGGTGTGAAGCGCGGGATCGACCATGACCGGCCCCTCAAGCCGGCCGCGATAGCCACGGCTCAGCAGATGCACGGCCCGGCCGCGCGCCTTGAGCCGCTCTGCCAGCGCCAGCGCGAGCGGCGTCTTGCCGCCGCCGCCCGCCACCAGATTGCCAACGCAGATCGTCGGCAGCGGTGCCTTCACCGGAGTCGTCCGCCGACGCCGCCATGCCGCCACCACGCCGTACCCGGCGGCGGCCGGCAGCAGCGCGGTCGAGAGCGCGCCGCGCCGCCGCCAGAACTCAGGCGCCTGCACGGCGCGGCCCCTCCGGCACCACCATGGCATGCGCACATCCAAGCGGGCATCGCGGCTGCGGATGCACCCCCACCCCGGCCCTCCCCCGCTGCCGCGGGAGAGGGAGGATAGAAGCCCTCTCCCGCTTGCCGGGGAGGGTTGGGTGGGGGTCGTGCCGACGCTCCGTCACGGCCACCGCGCCATCGACACGGGCATGTCGAGATGTGTGCATATCTTAGAGTCCGACCGAAAATATGTCTTTGTTACAGAAGGCCTTTCCGTCATCCTCGTGGAGGCGCGGATGACGTAGCCTGTTGGCATCAAAAGATTTCATTTCCGGTTGAACTCTGAGTCCGGCAGCAGGGGCTCGAGCCAGCCGAACACCGCGTCGACGACGCCGCGCGATCCCGCGGCGACCTTGGCCGCCGCCTCCCCCATCGATGCCAGCGCCTTCCGGTCCCGCAGCAGCCCCTCGACCGCCGCGGCGATCTCTGGCGCATCGCGCACCAGCCTCGCGCCGCCGGCCTCGTCGAGCGCCCGGGTCGAGGCCGCGCAATTGGCCGTATCCGGCCCGTGCAGCACGGCGCAGCCGAGCACCGCCGCCTCCAGCGGATTATGCCCGCCCACGCGGTCCTGCGGCCGCAGCGATCCGGCGACCAGGACCAGCGGAGCCAGACGGTAGAACAGGCCCATCTCGCCCAGCGTGTCGATCAGCCAGACATCCGTATCGGCGCCCGGAACCTCGCCGAGACTGCGGCGCGCCACACCCAGCCCGGCGCGCTGAAGCACGGCCTGGATCTCCTGGGCGCGCGCGGGATGCCGCGGCGCCAGGATCGTCAGCAGATCGGGCAGCGCGCCACGCACCGCGCCATGCGCCGTGGCAACCATCGCCTCCTCGCCGTCATGGGTCGAGGCGGCAAGCCAGGTCGGGCGGCCGCCGACGGCCTGCCGCATCTCCTCCAGCAGGGCCGTGGGCACCGGCGGGATCGCCGCCGCGGCCTTCAGGTCGCCCGCGGTCTCGACCGGCGAGGCGCCCAGCGCCCGCAGCCGGACGCCCTGCCGCGCATCCTGGGCCAGCACCACGTCGAAGCAACCGAGCAGGCGGCGGATAGACCGGGGCGCCCGCCGCCAGCCGCGCCACGACGCCTCCGACATCCGCGCGTTCACCAGCGCCATCCGCACGCCCCGCCGGCGCGTCTCCAAGAGCAGGTTCGGCCAGAACTCCGATTCGACCCAGATGGCGAGATCGGGCCGCCAGTGTTCCAGGAACCGCCGCACGGCACCGGGATGGTCGATCGGCACGTATTGGTGCCAGGCCCGCGCCGCCGGCAGGCGCTCGGCGATCACGGCGGCCGAGGTCACCGTCCCGGTCGTCACCAGTACCGAGAGATCCGCCGCTTCCACCAGGAACCGCTCGACCAGCGGCAGCAGCGACACCGCCTCGCCGACGCTCGCCGCATGCAGCCAGACCAGCCGCCCGGCGGGGCGCGGGCGCGACGCTCGTCCCCAGCGCTCGCCGATCCGCGCGCGCTCCTCCTTGCCGAGCGCCGCCCGCCGCATCAGGGCGAAGGAGGCCAGCGGCGCCGCCGCCATGGTCGCCACGCGATAGAGCGGCCAGAGGCTCACGCCGCATCCGCCGGCTGCACCGGCGCGTGACCGCAGCGCCGGTCGGCCTCCGCGGTGATCCGGTTCAGCCGGTCCTCGACCTCCAGCCGCGCCTGCTCGACCTCGGCATCCTCGGCGTCGCGCGCGACGCTGACGGGATCGCCCCAGACGAAGACGCCGCGCGAGAACGGCAGCGCCAGGTGGAATCGGTCCCAGCTGCCGAGGACTCGGCGATGGGTCGTCGCGTAGGCGAGCGGCAGGATCGGCGCACCTGAGAGCCGTGCCGCCGCCACCACGCCGGTGCTGGCCCGCATCGCCGGCCCGCGCGGCCCGTCCGGCGTGAAGCCGACATTCTCGCCGGCCTTGAGCGCCTTCAGCACCGCCCGGAGCGCGCCGGTGCCGCCCTGCGAGCTGGAGCCGGTCACGGTGCCGAGCCCGAAATGGCCGATCGCGCCGGCAATGATCCTCCCGTCGGCATGGCTCGAGATCAGCATGTTCATGCTGGCGCCGCGCCGCCACGCCATCGGCGCCATCAGCAGCCGCCCGTGCCAGAACGCCAGGATGAACGGCGTGCCCGCGTCCCAGAGGCGGCGGGGACGCTCGGCGCCGACCGTCTCGAAGCGGCTGGTCGCATTCACCAGCCGGATATAGACCGCGATCAGCCAGCAGAGAATGCGCGTCATCCACGGCGCGCGAAGGAAGCGCTTCATCGCGTGAGGCGCGTGGCGGCGACTGCAGACAGGAGGAACACGGGTTGGAAGTGCCGACCGCCGGGAGAGATGGCGCGGCTTCTAGCGCCTCGGCGGCCCGAATGGCAATGCGTGCTTGGAAAGCCGGCAGGCGGAAGGCGCCGCGCTTTTCCGCCCTACGCGGCTGTAGGGCGGAAAAGCGAAGCGTATTCCGCCGATCTCAGCCGAACGCCCTGAGATTCCCCAGGAACTGCTCCGCCGAGGCGGTCCAGGTGAAGGCTCGGGCGCGTTCGCGGCATTGCGCGGGGTCGATCTCCAGCGCCGCCAGCGCGGCGGCGCGCAGGTCCCAGTCGAGCACGCCGGCGCCCGACGCCTCGACGACGTCGACCGGGCCAGCAACCGGGAAGGCCGCGACGGGCACGCCGCTCGCGAGCGCCTCCAGCAGCACCAGGCCGAACGTGTC